>NZ_JBELQB010000016.1:0-95748 GCF_046000485.1 Flavobacterium rhizophilum | reverse complement strand
ATGTACGTCGCTGTATTAGCGGGTGCAAAACTAGTAAAGTTTTTCTTTTCTGCAAATATTTTCTGAACTTTTTTTTCAAAGCCTTTTTAAAGCAACTCCCTTTATTTAAAAGGGTTTCAGAACATTTACACTACCAAAGAACTTCGCCGTTATTGCGGGTGCAAAAGTAGAAAACTTTTTCTTTCTCACAAACTTTTACCAAACTTTTTTCTGATTATTTTTATCAGTAAAACACTCCTTAAAAATGTCGTTTGATAGCAGTAACTGTAAATGAACGTTTGCCTGTAATGCGGGTGCAAAAGTAGCTTTCTTTTCCACCCCCGCAAACTTTTAATACCATTTTTTTAATCTTTTTTTAACCTTATATCATAACTGGCTGAAAAGGTGACTTTTGAAGGTGGAAGTTTTTTTGAGTAAAACAGGAGATAATAGAAAACAGACAAAAACAGCTCTACTTTATATGGTATAGTAGAGACTTCTCAATACTTTATATTATGCATAAGAAGGACACCCTACTCTATATATAGTGTAATGATTACTTAATTGGAATGCTCATCGTAATACCGCACTGCCAGGTATATATTTTCAAAATCCAAAAAACCTGATTTAAAATGGTTAAGTACATCCGGTTTATCAATAAATATCCTACCAAGCAGTTCAAGCCAGTCTTCATCCATCCTTAAAAGATGCATTTCCTTATCCTTTTCTATAAAATAACAGGTGCCCTGATGACCGGTAGCATATCCGTACAACTTTAAATCTTTACCTTTATATAGTAACAACAGCCAATCTTCTTTTGAATCCAGCGTTTCTACTTTAGGTTTATCCCTGTACTCATATATATACTGACCTGTTTTATACACCAAACCAACTTCGCCTTTAAACTTTATTTTCTTACCCTGCTTAGAAATAATATAACGGGGCCCCAGAAAAGGATTATATACATCTCCATATATAGTGTCGTTATTTTTTACAAGATAATCGTCTTTGCTACCTCCCGAAGAATCTTTTTTAGCGTTCAATCCGGTATAAATACCATCTTTCGGCTCTTTATTAGTAGTGACGTAACCATTATAGCGATAGCCTTTCAGCTTATCGGCCTCATATCTGGTAAATGACCCCACTTTATCCTCGTCCATTTTTAGGAGATAGATTTTAAGTAATTCCTCTTTTACAGCCCCATATATAGTATCTCCGTTTTGAGTAACAATATAATCCAAAAAGAAATACTTACTACCCCTACCAGCTTCCTGAGCACCGATACTATTAAAAGAGAAAGCAAAAATGATATATAACAAGAGTGTTTTACCGTAGGACATAGAATTGATTTACTTTTACTGATTTTAAAATATAATATAAAGGGGGTTAAATTACACCTAATATATAATAGGTATTAATCCAGAAAATGGAGATCTATTAAATAATCACGTGTATTCACATCATAATAAACATCTATTTCCTTTTTTATATACAACTTAATAAGCAGGGTTTCCTTATCAATGGGTAGGCTACCACTTTTTAAAGTTTTTGTTGAACCATTAATTTTAAGCTTTATCTCAATGGTACTGGATGTATGTTGGGTTGTTACTTCGGCATTACGGGAATCTAAAAGCGAATTGAGAGCCTGTGCCCTATATCCACTTGAAGCCGGTTTTGTACTGTAGCTTTTCTTTGTACTTATCTTACATCTATCAAAGGGAACTGTTATTTTAACCCCTTCCTCTATTAAACGGTCTTCATATTCTGATTTCAGAATTTTTTGTAAAAGTGAATACCGCCTATCAGCTCGCTTCATCAATACATAAACCAACAGACAGGCAATTATCATAGTAAGCACTATGTAATCTTTTACAGACATATGAATAAGGGTGGTCATTTTTATCATTTCACCAAATATAACAAATAGCCTTTATACTTTAGCCCCGATAGAGCCGGCATCCCTGTAACGCAGTGAAAGGATACAGGCGAAAGCGGGAAAATGTTTTACCGGCACTCCCCCAGCATTTCGCTTCTGATAATTTTAACCCTGTTATTTTTAGGATTTTGCAATATAAACCCCTTTAATTGCAAACACATACTAATATTATGTTAAGCAATGTCTTACAATTTTAAAAGCTGTAAGAATTTACTATTTTTAGGCTTTCTCACTTTTAAATACTTTTAAAAATGAGCCACAGTAATAAACCAAATGCTACACGTACTCTTATATATATAGGTATAGGTGTGGCCATAAGTATATCTGGTACTTTTATGAGTTGTAACGATAAATTTGTTGAAAGCCAAACCGTGTTTGACCTTCCGGTAAACAGAACCATGCAGGAACTACTTGCCGGATATGACACCGACGGCGATAAGAAAATAACCAAAGACGATGCCCCAAACAAGGATTACTTTTTAGTAAGCACTAAAGGAGATACCGTTATTATAAGGAATACCTACTACCTGTCTAACCTGTTACAGGAACTTGCCATTGCAAACGAAAATGCACAGGACACGGCCCTTATTACCCTTAGACAAATACAGGAACCACCTGCCGAACGCATATCACGCCGCATAAAAACCCAATTTTGGGACGACCTGACCCGTACTATTGACGAAAAAGGGATTAACCGAATTATGGACGATGATAAAATGCATGATGAACGCAGGCGCATTTATGTTCCGTATGATGATCAGGTAGGGATTGCCTATTTCCATAACCTGCAAAAAAGGATGCCGAAACTGGAGGTGGTTGTACTTCCGGAAAATATTACTCCGGAATATGTAGAGTCTATTAACAACATGCCCGGTATTTTAGCACTTAAAATAGAGAACAACAAGGGGGTTCCGTTTGTGGTTCCCGGCGGACGTTTTAACGAAATGTACGGCTGGGACAGTTACTTTGAGGGCGTAGGCCTTATTATTGACCACAGGCTGGACCTTGCCAAAGGTATGGTAGATAATTTTTGCTATCAGATAAGGCATTACGGTAAAATACTAAACGCCAATCGCTCCTATTATTTAACGCGTACGCAACCGCCGTTCCTTTCGTCTTATATAAGAGAGGTGTATGCCGCCATGCATCCTAAAGATAAAAAATGGCTGGAGGAATGCCTTGCCACTGCCATAACAGAGTATGAAAACGTATGGATGCATAGCAAAAGGTACACCCCTGCCACAGGACTTAACCGTTTTTATGCTAGCGGAAAAGGAATTCCGCCGGAAACAGAACCCGGACATTTTAAAGCTGTACTGCAGGAATATGCCGACAGACACAAAATTGCGGTAGAGGAATTTGAAGAATTATACAAAGCGGGAGTAATAAAAGATAGCACCCTTGACCGTTATTTTACGCACGACCGTACCTTGCGCGAAAGCGGACACGACACCAGCTGGCGACTGGATAATATTGCTGCCGACCTGAATTGTGTTGACATTAATGCCCTGTTGTATAAATACGAGAAAGATTTTGAGTTTTTAATAGGTACTTATTTTAAAGACAGTTTTACCGTAAACGGAAAAACCTATACATCGGCTTACTGGAGCGAAAAGGCTGCCGACCGCCGCGAACTAATGGAAAAATACATGTGGGATGAAAAAGCAGGCTGCTTTTTTGACTACAACTTTAAGAAGGAAGAAATAACCGATTATATGTCGGCTACTAATTTCTTTCCCCTATGGGCTGGATTATGCACCCATGAGCAGGCCGAAAAGATGGTACCTATATTAATGAGTGACCTCAAGGCTAAGGGTGGTATACTGGCATCGACTAAAGAATCGGTAGAGAAATATAAAACCAGCGAGGTACAACGCCAGTGGGACTACCCTAACGGGTGGGCTCCGCACCAAATGTTGTTATGGAAAGGACTTATTGATTATGGGTACGAAAAAGAGGCACGCGAACTGATATATCGCTGGCTGTGGACCATTACCCAAAATGCAGTTGACTATAACGGGACAATCCCTGAAAAGTATGATGTGGTAAACACCACCCATAAGGTATATGCCGAATATGGAAACGTAGGAACCGAGTTTGCTTACATTACAAAGTCGGGCTTTGGGTGGATGAATGCGTCCTATCAGTACGGGCTCTCGTTACTGCCACAGGAGTATATCCAAAAACTGGACAATTTAGAAAACCCCGATGTGGTGTTTGGAGAAACTAAAAAGCAATAACCACTACAGGATAACCTATTTTTTATCCATTAATTTAAGGGCATCGGTTCTGGTTACGTTTTTACCGTCAAAATAAAAATAGGCGTACAATGGGAAGTCGGCTTCTTTTACAATTACCTGCCTTTGTTCTCCCTTATTAATGTATATCACATTTTTTTGAGTGTACTTTATGTCTATTTTTAACGAATCCATACGGGAAGTTACCGCATCATGATACAACATATTCTCATCGGCTAGAGTATAAAAATTATCCTCCCCTATTTCCTTTTTTAAATCATTAATCTGGTTGGAGTTTAACGCTACCACAATAACCGTAGGTTTATCAAGTATAAACTGCTCGGCTGCCATTGTGAGTTTAGTATGTGGGGAATCGGCATCGGTATTTAAGTCCTGGTTATCATCATGCACGCTCCCCTCTGCAACAGTTTGCTCTATTTGAGTAGTTGCTTCATTCCCGTTTGCGTCTGATTCCGTTTTAGTGTCCCGCTTGCAGGAATACAAAGCAAACACTGCCAGTAAAATAACAATCCGGTTCATAGGGTTATGGTTTTTAGGTTGCCCTACTAAGTTAGTTAATTTTAACGTTTTAATAAGAAATAACATTATCTTTTTATTGCCTGTGTATTATAATTTAAAAATAAAGTTAACTTTGAAGAAAAACAAAAACTAACTTTTACTATGAATGATGCTCAATTTCACCTTGTGGTAAACCACCTGCCTATTATCACACCTACTATAGGATTTGTAATTATGCTTGGCGGATTCATTTCGGGTTCAGAAGCGGTAAAGCGTACTGCTTACTTTATTTTTGTACTAACCGCTTTATTTGCTATCCCGGCAATGGCTACCGGCGAAGGTGCCGAAGAAATTGTGGAACACCTGGGCGCCGATCATCATTTAATTCATGAACACGAAGAGAAAGCCGAAACGCTTGCCATGCTTTGCTATATACTGGGCGGACTTAGCCTTGCCGGACTTTGGGCAAGTTTTAAAAACAAGTCGTTTGGTAAAGGTATTGCCATTGTAGCCTTACTGTTTAGCGGTGTTGTGGGTTACTTTGGTTATGAAACCGGACATACAGGAGGCGAAATAAGCCATCCTGAAATAAGAGCCGACTTTAAAGCCGAAGAACATGAAGATCACGACCATCACTAGGATATAACGATTACATATACATAAAAAAATCCCGCTCAATGAGTGGGATTTTTTGTTATCGAATTATGATAGAGATTTCTCCACTTCACTGCGTTTCGGTCGAAATGGAAAAGTAAACTATAAAAGAAATTTGTTCCATTTCGAGTGGAGTGAAACGGAATCGAGAAATCTCAAATTTCTTCATTTAAAAATCTCCAATCAGGGTTAACTTTATTTATCAAATCATCTTTTTTACTTCTACTCCATTTTTTAAGTTGATTCTCTCTGTCAATCGCAGTCTGAACTTCAGTATAATGTTCCCAATAAATGAGGTTAAAACATTTATATCTTGCTGTAAAAGATTTTGAATGTGCTTCAGGATTTTGATGAAAATGCAACCTGTCTTTTAAATCAGTAGTAAAACCTATATATAAAACAGTCTTACTTTTATTAGTAAGAATATAAACAAAATAATTATGCTGCCCTAGAGTTTGAAACATCTTCAAATGTACTGATTTTGTCTAGATTTCTCCACTCCACTGCGTTTCGGTCGAAATGGAAAAAACTAGTCTCCCGTTTACTGAAACCTGTTCCATTTTGAGTGAAGTGAAACGGAATCAGGTAAATTCATTAGAACCGAATTAATTCCCAATACAGGGAAACTTTTATTAATCACATTCAATTTTAAAACCATACCTTTCCATATCATCATAAACCACTTTAATTCCGCTGTCATCATCATATTTTTCAACTTCAAACACTTCCTCTAATCTTTTACTGTTTACAATTTGCAGTATAGAGTTGTGTTCCTTACCTGAATGTGATAAAATAATTAAACAATCTAATAAAGCATTACCTTCTGCTCCAATATAACCCCGGTAACCAAACAAAACTTCTCCCAGCAAACAATAAAAATCGGTTCTACTGCTAACTAAATTGGCATCTAAAACATAAACTCCGTTTTGGATAATCGAAGTTGCTATACCTGTCCATTTAAAACACGCCCTAATCCAACCTTCTTTTTCTGCTTCAGCAGATAATTCTTTCCAGTCAATTAGCTCATCTCTTTTCCATCTTACAAAAAAATTATAGACGTAAATCTGATACAAAGAAAAGTCCTCATCCGGAATTATTGAAATTCCCGTCACCAAACCGTCTTCAAAAAAAATATCTTTAAATTCAAGGTAAATAATATCACAAATATCATCTTTTAAAAAAATCCTGACCTTAAACCAACCATCTAATGATAATTGAGATAAATCAAGGTGAAACTTTTTTACAGATAAGTAAACCGAGCCATCATCATTGATTTTCACCTCTTCAAGATAACATTCAAACAAACTGTCATTTTCAGTCAAATTTGATTCTTCACGATAAAAATCAATCTTCAAACCATTTACCATTATTTAGCTTAATTTTAAAGTACTTCGTTTGGTTATAATACTTTGTATATATAAAAACATATTATTAAAAAACTATATCCAAATATAACTAAATCACCATTACCTTAACAAAAAGAGAAGCAACTCTAAAACAAACAAAACTTTCACTTTAAATCCTTTATTCACATATTGCCTTTGTATAGTTAATACGTTATATTTGCATTCAATAAAATTTTAATAATGATAAATATTACATTACCGGACGGTTCAGTCAAAAAATTTGACGCAGGGGTAACGCCAATAGACGTTGCCATGAGCATTAGTGAAGGATTAGCGAGAAACGTAATCTCGGCTTCCTTTAATGGTACAACTGTTGAAACTAAAACCCCACTGACGACCGACGGTTCATTAATATTATACACCTGGAACGACAAAGAGGGTAAAAAGGCTTTTTGGCACTCTACTTCTCACGTTTTGGCACAGGCTTTGCAGGAAATGTACCCGGGCATCAAACTTACTATTGGTCCGGCTATTGACAATGGTTTTTATTATGACGTAGATTTTGGCGATCAAACCATTACCGATAAGGACTTCAAAGCCATTGAAGACCGCGTGCTTGCCATTTCCAGAGAGAAACACGAATTTAAAATGCGTTCGGCTTCAAAAGCTGAGGCGCTTGAGTTTTATAAAAGTGAAAATAATCCGTATAAGGTTGAGCTTATTGAAAATCTGGAAGACGGTACTATCACTTTTTGTGACCATGCTACCTTTACCGATTTATGTCGTGGTGGGCACATCCCAAACACTGGCATTATTAAGGCGGTAAAAATTATGAGCGTTGCCGGTGCTTACTGGAGAGGTGACGAGAAAAACAAGCAGCTTACACGTGTATACGGTATATCTTTCCCTAAACAAAAAGAGCTTACAGAGTATCTTGAGCTATTGGAAGAGGCTAAAAGACGTGACCACAGGAAACTGGGTAAAGAGCTTGAGCTTTTTGCTTTTTCAAGCAAAGTAGGACAAGGTTTACCGTTATGGTTACCTAAAGGTGCCGCACTACGTGACCGCCTTGAGCAATTTCTTAAAAAAGCACAGAAGAAAGCAGGATACGAGCAGGTTGTGAGTCCGCACATTGGTCAAAAGGAACTTTATGTAACTTCAGGCCACTATGCAAAATATGGGGCAGACAGCTTCCAGCCTATCCACACTCCAAACGAGGGTGAAGAGTTCTTACTAAAACCAATGAACTGTCCGCATCACTGCGAGATCTATAATACAAAACCATGGTCGTACAAAGACCTGCCAAAACGCTATGCTGAGTTTGGTACTGTGTACCGTTATGAGCAAAGTGGTGAGCTTCACGGTTTAACACGTGTTCGCGGATTTACTCAGGATGATGCACACATTTTCTGTACTCCGGATCAGCTGGATGAAGAATTCAAAAAAGTAATCGACCTTGTACTTTATGTATTCGGTTCGCTTGGATTTGAAAACTTCAGTGCGCAAATATCACTTCGTGATAAGGAAGACAGGGAAAAATACATTGGTACAGAAGAGAACTGGGAAAAAGCAGAGAACGCTATCATCAATGCAGCTAAAGACAAAGGTCTTAACACTGTAGTTGAGTATGGAGAAGCAGCTTTCTACGGACCTAAGCTTGACTTTATGGTGAAAGATGCACTGGGCAGACAGTGGCAACTTGGAACAATCCAGGTGGACTACAACCTACCAGAGCGCTTTGACCTAACGTACAAAGGTGCTGATAATGAGCTTCACCGCCCTGTAATGATTCACCGTGCGCCATTTGGATCAATGGAAAGATTCATTGCGATTTTACTTGAAAATACAGCCGGAAACTTCCCGCTTTGGTTAATGCCGGAGCAGGCTATCATACTGTCTCTTAGTGAGAAATATGAAAATTATGCTAAAAAAGTTTTAGATTTGCTGGAAAATCACGAAATTCGCGCCCTAATTGATAACAGAAACGAAACGATTGGTAAAAAGATTCGTGAAGCCGAGGTTCAAAAGCTTCCGTTTATGCTGATTGTGGGAGAAGAAGAAGAGAAAAACGGAACGATATCTGTACGCCGTCACGGTGACGCAGGTAAGTCGAACCAAACAATGTCTATAGAACAATTTGCTGCCCTAGTAGAGGAAGAAGTAAATAAGACATTAAAACCATTTGAAGTTTAACATTTAAATTTTTATAGCCATAGCAATAAGAAACAACAGAGGATATAGCCCTCGCGTAGAGAAAAAAGATCCCCACAGGATAAATAATCACATTCGCGTACCTGAAATCAGGCTGGTGGGTGATAATGTGGAACAGGGTGTGTACAACACATCTAAAGCTCTGCAAATGGCAGAGGAGATGGAACTGGATTTGGTAGAGATCTCTCCAAATGCTGCACCTCCTGTATGCAAGATCATGGATTATAAAAAGTTTCTTTATGAGCAAAAGAAACGCGACAAAATGCTTAAAGCAAAATCTTCACAAATTACCGTGAAGGAAATTCGTTTTGGTCCTCAAACCGATGAGCACGATTACGAGTTTAAAAAGAAAAATGCTGAGAAATTCCTTAAAGAGGGTTCAAAACTAAAAGCTTTTGTATTCTTTAAAGGACGTTCCATCATATACAAAGAGCAGGGACAAATACTTCTTTTAAGGCTTGCCCAGGATCTTGAAGAATATGGTAAAGTAGAGTCTATGCCGGTTCTTGAAGGTAAAAGAATGATTATGTTTATCGCTCCTAAGAAAAAGAAATAATAAGGTATAACAGCCTTGTTTAAAAACAAGTAAGTAAGATAACTAAATACAGGAAGAAAATGCCTAAGATGAAAACTAAATCCAGTGCTAAAAAGCGTTTTAAGCTTACAGGTTCTGGTAAAATCAAAAGAAAGCACGCTTTCAAAAGTCACATCCTGACAAAAAAATCTAAAAAGCGCAAGCTGGCTCTTACTCACTCAACTCTTGTTCACAAAGTTGACGAAAGAAGCGTGAAAGAGCAATTAAGACTTATCTAATATATAAGTCCGGTTAAAACAATTTAATAACCCTGGAGTATGGCTTTTAAGTCTCCCCATTAATAACGGAGCGCCTACTACAAAAAACATTTAAAATTATGCCAAGAGCAGTAAATTCAGTTGCTTCAAGAGCTAGAAGAAAAAGAGTATTGAAGCAAGCCAAAGGATACTTTGGAAGACGTAAAAACGTTTGGACAGTAGCTAAAAACGCGGTTGAGAAAGCAATGGCTTACTCTTACCGTGACAGAAAACAAAAGAAGAGAAACTTCCGTTCACTTTGGATTATGCGTATCAACGCTGGTGCAAGACTACACGGAATGAGCTACTCTCAATTCATGGGTAAAGTTAAAGCTAACGGTATTGAACTTAATCGTAAAGTTCTTGCTGACCTAGCTATGAACCACCCTGAAGCTTTTGCAGCTATCGTTAATAAAGTTAAATAATTACGTAAACAATATATTATCTTACTTATAATAAAACCCGCTCAATGAGCGGGTTTTTTATTTATATTGCTACTTGTATTAACCATATTGACCAAATTATGTTTTGGAATAAAAAAGATAAACTCCCTGTTACTCCTGAAGACAAAGAATGGGTAGAAGATAAACTTCTTGCAATAAAATCTATCTTTAATGAAGTTGATTATTATAAGAATATTGAAACAATTTTACCAACTAAAAGATTTTATGATAAAGAGTTTGACGGTACAGAAGAAGATGCCTGGTTTATTTTAGAACAAACAAAAATATATATGGACATACCTCATGAAGGTATAAAACTTGAATTCTTTTCAAACACCCCCATAGAAATGGCTGACGGCACACTATTAAGCACACCTTCTGATAACATACAAGGAACATGGATGGGTGCAACAGGAACATATCAAAGTAAAGGAGAAGATATTATTATTTCTATAGAAAAAGAACAGCTTAAAAATCCACTGGAACTTATAGCAACCATGTCACACGAGCTTTCACATTATATACTTCTGTATGAAGGGTGGCTTTTAGAAAATGATGAATATCTCACAGATCTATTAGCTGTTGCTTATGGTTTCGGAATATTTATAGGAAATACAAGATTTAATTTCTCTACCTTTTCAAACTTAAAAGGAAGCGGTTGGCAAATGTCCAGAAAAGGTTATTTACCGGAACAGATTGTTGCTTATGCAATGGCATGGTTAAGCATATACCGCAAAGAAAATACCGACTGGAAAAAATTCCTGAACAAATCTATGCTCAAATATTTTGAACAAAATATACAGTATATAGAAAACAACAGAGATAAAATTCGTTTTGAATAAAAAAGGCCTGCTTATAAGCAGGCCTTTTCATTATGTTTTAAGTTTCTTTTTCCTTGCAGCCGGGAATAGCACATTATTCAAAATAAGTCTGTAGCCCGGTGAATTAGGGTGCAGGTCTAACACCGTAGGTGCATCACCTACCCTATGCTGATAATCTTCGGGATCGTGCCCTCCATAAAAAGTAAACATTCCCTTTCCTTTAGTACCGTGTATGTAACGGGCTTCTCCATTTTGAAGATTTTGCCCCATTATAAGTACATTCGATTTTACTAAACTTTCATCAAACGATGTGGTTTGTCCCATAAAGCCTTTTACGAGTTGTGTATGGTTTTGGCAAAGCATTGTAGGGATTGGATCCCACTTTGCCGAATACTCCATTAACGTAAAATAATCGTTATCCATAAGTACCTTTCGCTTGGTGGTCATATCAATGTCTGAGAATTCGTAAACCACAGGGTTACGCTCCAAATGGAAATCTTTAAACGCCATTGTTTTATTATAGTCAATACTTGCCTGATAGTTTGGATCACTCGGGTCACCGTCAAACATCGTCTCACAAATATCTACTCCATCTGCCGAAAGGGCAATATCAAAACTATCGGTAGCCGAACACATGGCAAACATAAATCCGCCACCTATTACAAAATCCCTTATTTTATTAGCTACAGCCAGTTTCTCTTCAGATACTTTACTGTAACCCAGCTTTGTTGCCAGTTCCTCGGCCTCTTTCTTCTGTTCTATATACCACGGTGCATTGCGATAGGCTCCAAAAAACCGACCATACTGCCCTGTAAAATCCTCATGGTGCAGGTGTAGCCAGTCATAAAGTAGCAAGGCATCATTTAAAACCTCTTCGTCATAAATTTTTTCAAACGGAATCTCGGCATAAGTAAGCACCAATGTTACGGCATCATCCCACGGTTTCTTCCCTACAGGTGTGTATACCGCAATCTTAGGTGCTTTCTCAAGAACAACGGTCTCCATATTTTGAGACGGACTGCTAATCTCATCCTGGATGGACTTAGCCTCGCCGTCACTTATCACTTCAAAAGTCACTCCCCTAATTTGGCATTCACGTCTTATCTCTTCGGCATCAGGAAGCAAAAATGAGCCTCCTCTGTAATTAAGCAGCCAGCTGGCTTTATAATTCTTCTCCAAAACCCAATAAGTTATCCCATATGCCTTTAAATGGTTTTGCTGCGTACTTTCATCCATAGGTATTAAAATCATGGAAGCGCGGCCCGCAAACGAGACCATTAAAAATAATAGGAGTATGAATTGTTTTTTAAGCATTTTAAATAGATTTTATTCAAAGATAAACTAAAAGCTGCGGTAATACACAGCTATGAGTTTACATAGAGTAACGATTTACAATTTAAGGTATTATAAAAGTATCAAAAAGAAATAAAAAAAGCACATCCAAACGATGTGCTTTCTATATTTTTAAGGTTACATAATGTTTTACGCCTTAGGGCTCTAGTACTACCACATGTTCTGCTTCGTGTACTTCAATGTCCCAAAGGGCTTTTTCGGCTTCTGTACTGGCTTGTAAAAAGTCGTTATTCATATGCTTGCGGGGTTATAATTGGTTACTTTGCTATTCTTTATTATTTAGAACGGAACATCGTCATCATCATGCGCTCCGCCGCCGCTGTTCATGTTACTGCCAAAGGCTTCGTTTGCCGAAGGCAGGTTTTTGATTATACCGGCATTATCGTTATCATTCATACTTGACGGAAGCTCGTCAAACGGCGAAGCGAAATCGTCAAGGTTATCAAACTTACCGAGACTACCTACGAATTTAAGCCTGATGTTATCCAAACCACCGTTACGGTGCTTAGCCACGATAAACTCTGCCTGTCCCTGTGTTGGCGATCTTTCTTCATCATCCCATTCGTCAATCTTATAATATTCGGGACGATAAATGAACGATACGATATCGGCATCCTGCTCAATCGCACCCGATTCCCTAAGGTCAGAAAGTAACGGCCTCTTGCTCGATCCCCTTGTCTCTACCGCACGGGACAGCTGTGATAGTGCAATTACCGGAACATTAAGCTCTTTTGCCAGTGCCTTAAGGTTACGGGAAATGGTCGAGATTTCCTGCTCACGGTTACCTCCGTTTTTCCCTGCCGCACCACCGGCGGTCATAAGCTGAAGGTAGTCAATAATAATCATCCTGATTCCGTACTGCGAGGCAAGCCTCCTTGCTTTTGCCCTAAGGTCAAAAATAGAAAGGGATGGTGTATCATCAATATATAAAGGGGCTTTTTCAAGATCCTTTACTTTAATACTTAATTGTTCCCACTCGTGTTTTTCAAGTTTTCCGGTACGCAGCTTTTCAGACGACAGTCCGGTTTCACTCGAAATCAAACGGGTAATTAGCTGTACCGAGGACATCTCCAGCGAGAATACTGCCACACCATGGTTAAAATCGATAGCAATATTTCTTGCCATAGAAAGTACAAAAGCGGTTTTACCCATACCCGGCCTTGCCGCGATAATGATAAGGTCACTGGGCTGCCAGCCCGATGTAAGCTTATCCAAATCATGGAAACCTGTTGCAACACCACTTAACCCTTCCTTACCTGCAATTTCCTCAATACGTTTTTTTGCCTGAATAACAAGGCTCTGCGCCGTTTCAGAACTACGCTTAATATTACCTTGCGTTACTTCATACAGTTTTGACTCTGCCTGATCAAGCAGGTCAAAAATATCTGTTGTCTCATCATAAGCCTCTTCGATAATTTCGCTCGATATTTTGATAAGGCTTCGCTGAATAAATTTTTGTAATATAATCCTTGAGTGAAACTCAATGTGAGCAGAAGACGATATCTTTTGCGTTAGCTGTATAAGATAAAAGTCTCCACCTACCTGATCCAGTTTTCCGCTCTTTTTAAGCTGAGCAGAAACTGTTAATAAGTCAATTGGCTGGGTGTCGTTAAATAGTTGGACTATGGCCTCAAAAATAAACTTGTGAGCCTCTTTATAAAAGGCATCCGGCTGTAAAATATCTATTACCTCGTCTACCCCTTTTTTATCTATCATCATGGCACCTAAAACAGCCTCTTCAAGGTCCAGCGCCTGCGGTGGTAGCTTGCCTTTCTCCAAGTTGATAATAGATGATTTATCAACTTTTACCGGGTTTACGTTCCTGATGTTTTCCATTATGCTAATGTAATTAAATTTAAAATGGTTGCGTTAAGCAATTGTTAAGAACCTTATGTTAATTAACTGTTGATAAACAGTTAATTAATTGTTTATAACTCAAAAAAAATCCGAAGCTGCAAGGCTTCGGATTAATAATGCCGTTAAAACAAGGTTATTCTTTAAACTCCCCCATTTTACTGTACTTATCCATCCTTTTCTCAATCAGCTCCTCTGTTGATAAGTCTTTAAGTTCTTTATGTGCTTTTAAGATGAATTTCTTTACGCTCTCAAAAGTGGTTTCTCTGTCATAGTGAGCACCTCCAAGTGGTTCAGGAATAATATCATCAATAAGCTTTTGTTTTTTCATGTCGAAAGAAGTAAGCTTTAATGCCTCAGCTGCCTGCTCCTTAAACTCCCAGCTCCTCCATAGGATTGAAGAACACGATTCTGGCGAAATTACAGAGTACCATGTGTTTTCCAGCATGAATACTTTGTCTCCAACACCAATACCTAATGCTCCACCGGAAGCACCCTCACCTACTATAACGGTAATAACAGGTGTTTTAAGGCGTACCATCTCAAAAATATTTCTTGCGATAGCTTCTCCCTGTCCTCTTTCCTCTGCTTCAAGCCCTGGGTATGCACCCGGAGTATCTACAAGAGTGATTACAGGAATACCAAACTTCTCGGCCATTTTCATAAGGCGAAGCGCTTTACGATACCCCTCAGGGTTAGCCATACCAAAGTTTCTGTATTGCCTTGTTTTGGTATTGAAACCTTTTTGCTGACCTACTATCATAAACGACTGATCGCCTATTTTTGCAAGCCCGCCCACCATTGCTTTATCATCTTTAAAGCCACGGTCTCCAAACAGCTCAAGGAAAGTTCCGTCAGACAGTGCCTTGATGTAGTCCATAGTATACGGACGACTAGGGTGTCTTGAAAGCTGAACCCTTTGCCATGCAGTTAGGTTCTTATATATGCTTTTCTTAGTTTCTTCTAACTTTTTCTCAATTTGCTTACATGTATTAGATACATCCACATCCGATTCCTGACCAATTAGTGTGCATTTATCCAACTGATCTTCAAGCTCTTTAATCGGAAGCTCAAAATCTAAGTATTCCATAGTACAGGCAGATTTTTTAATATAGTTCGAACTACAAAGATAGAATTTTACCTTTAGAAAGAAAGAATTATATTTTTTTAAGTTTGTTTTTTGGGTAATTCTTTATTACCCCATTGAATATCACGGTGCTAAGAATTATAGCAGCTCCTAAATAAAATGCAGGACTCATTTTTTCGTCCCCCTTAAACACTAAAACCGCAAGAATTATCCCATAAACAGGTTCCAGATTTATAGTAAGCATAACGGTATATGGACTTAAAAACTTCATTACCTTAACTGATGCTATAAATGCATAAGCCGTACATGCAGATGCCAGTACAAACAACCATAACCAGTCATCAACCGTAAGGGAGAAAAACTGAGGTGTAAAGTTACCGGCAAACAACATATATATAGTAAGGAAAAACACTCCCCCCAGCAATTCCCAAAACGATACCTGGGTAGCGTTATGCTTTACGGCATATTTACCATTGATAACTGAGAAGGTTGCCGATAGGAATGCCGATGATAATGCCAGTAGTATACCATACAGGTAGTCACCCTCAAAACTGAATATAATATATAGCCCGGCTACTACAAACAGTCCAAACATTACCTCATACCATATTACCTTTCGTCCATAAAGGAGAGGCTCCAATAATGAGGTAAAAAAGGCTCCGGTAGAAAGACATGCCAGTGTAACCGAAACATTGGACACTTTTATAGCCTTAAAAAAAGTAAACCAGTGCAATGCAATTACAAGCCCTGCAAACAGGAAACCTACCAGTGTTTTACCAGGTACTTTTAATGAAACTTTTGTGATTTTTGCATAAAGCAAAACCAGTAATACTGCTATACCCATTCTATACCACACCAGTGGAAGGGCATCAATCGTAATTTGTTTTCCGATAACAGCAGTAAACCCCCATATAAACACTATTAAATGAAGGTGTAAATAACTTTTTAATTTATCTCCGGGCATTTCTTAAAAGGAAAATAGCTAAAATACCAAAGGTTACATTTGGGATCCAAACAGCCAGAAGCGGTGACATACTTGATTTCTCCCCCATAGTACCAAAAACTTTATCAAAAAACACATAAGAAAACGCTAAACCAATTCCCATGGCCAGGTTTACTCCCATACCTCCCCTTCGCTTCATGGAAGATACGGCTACGGCGATAATAGTAAGGATAAATGCCGAAACGGGTATACTATACTTTTTATATTTTACAACCAAATAACTATCTATGTTAGCTGATCCTCTTCTCTTTTCTTTCTCAATGAATTTATTAAGTTCGCCAAGTGTCATAGTCTCGGCAACATAAACCGTTGGGGTAAGCTCATCGGGTTCAAAAGGCAGTTTCATTACTTTTTGCGGCTCCCTTATAATTACATCATTAGTAGCTCCATCACCTACAATCCTTTTATTATAACCAAATAAGGTATAAGTACTATCCTGGGGGTTCCATGTAATGGTATTAGCATTTATCTTAGAAACAAGCTTATCACCATTATAAGTCTCAAGATTGAATTTGCTTCCTCTTTTAGAAACATAGTTAAACGTTCCTACATATATACTTTGGGTATCGTTAACCTGCTTATATACCTGGTCACTTTCCCTAATCTTAGCATTATTCTTTAAGTAGGTGTATCTAAAATCATTAAAACCTTTACTGGCCTTTGGTACAAAAAAGAATCCCATAACCAGTGCCAGCAGCGATATAAATGTAGCCCCTATAAGATAAGGCCTTAAAAATCGCATAAACGATATACCCGACCCCAATATGGCAATAATCTCGGTATTATTAGCCAGTTTAGATGTAAACCATATAACCGAAAGGAACAGGAATATAGGAAACAGCATATTGGCAAAATACAGGGTAAAATCACCATAATAACCGGCAACCTCGGCAAAAGGTACTTTTTTAGCCAGTATTTTGTTTATTTTTTCCGATACGTCTATAACAATCCCTATAGGAATAAACATAAGCAACATCACAAAAAACGTTGCCAGGTATCTTTTTAAAATGTACCAGTCTATTATTTTCACTCCGGTTTGTTTTGAATATAGTTACAGCCTTTGGCCCATTTGTTTTACCATTTTCTCTTTCCACTCGCGGAAATCTCCCGCTAAGATATGCTTTCTAGCCTCACGAACCAACCACATATAGAAACCAAGATTGTGTATGGTTGCTATTTGTTTTCCTAAAAATTCGTTTGCGGCAAAAAGATGTCTTAAGTACGCTTTAGAGTATTCGGTATCTACAAAAGTGATGCCCATTTCGTCAATAGGAGAAAAATCGTCCTCCCATTTCTTATTTTTAATATTAATGGTACCGTTTGCCGTAAACAACATACCGTTACGGGCATTACGTGTAGGCATAACACAGTCAAACATATCTATACCAAGGGCAATATTCTCTAATATATTAATAGGGGTACCTACCCCCATAAGGTAACGCGGCTTGTCTTCCGGAAGTATGTTACACACCACCTCGCTCATTGCATACATTTCCTCTGCCGGCTCCCCTACAGACAGTCCGCCGATGGCATTACCTACAGCACCCGCATTAGCGATATATTCAGCCGATTGCGCTCTTAAATCCTTGTAAGTACTACCCTGTACAATTGGGAAAAATGCCTGATCGTAACCATACTTTACAGGAACCTTTTCCAGATGAGCAATACAACGATCCAGCCAACGGTGCGTCATGTGCATAGAACGTTTTGCATAACGGTAATCACAAGGGTATGGTGTACACTCGTCAAACGCCATAATAATATCGGCACCAATGGTACGCTGAATTTCCATTACGCTTTCGGGTGAAAAAAAGTGGTATGAACCGTCAATGTGTGATTTGAATTTAACTCCTTCCTCCTTAATCTTACGGTTACCCGATAACGAATACACTTGGTACCCTCCACTATCGGTAAGGATATTCCTGTCCCAGTTCATAAACTTATGAAGCCCTCCCGCTTTTTCCAGTATTGGGGTTTGCGGACGCAGGTACAAGTGGTAAGTGTTACCTAAAATTATATCGGGGTTAATATCGTTTTTAAGCTCACGCTGATGCACTCCTTTTACGGTAGCTACGGTACCAACCGGCATAAAAATAGGCGTTTCTATTGGTCCGTGATCGGTGGTAATTAAACCGGCCCTAGCTTTAGACTGAGGATCTTTGGTAATTAAATCAAATTTCATATTCCGTTTTTACAAGGCGCAAAGATAGGTAATACATATGAGATTTTTGCACTGAAAAACAGGGTGGTCACTAAGGTAAATCTGCAAAACGGCTGCAAAAAATAAAATTGTTAACTGTTTGCTGCTGCCTGTAATCAATAATTTACACTAAAAACAACATTCCTATTAAGAGTAAGACTTTAAATTAATTACTAAAAAACATCTTTAAAAACCTAAAACCTTAACAATCAAAAAGAAACGTTTCATCAAAACTCCAGCAAACGTTTTGCAAAACACATGCAAAACACTGACATTGACAATGACATTGAATATGATAATGATATTGAAATGAAAAGAGGGGTATGGGGAGAAAAACAGCGAAAAAACGGTTTACTGAAGCGGCTTTTTCAGTAAGTGAAATTAATTTGCCAGTAGCAAAAATAAGAATTACTTTTGCATCCAGTTTAACTTATTAGAAAAATGAAGGCTAACACACAACAACTAAACGATTTAACGATTCAGGTAAGAAGGGACATCCTTCGAATGGTTCATGCGGTAAACTCAGGACACCCCGGAGGTTCGCTTGGATGTGCTGAATTTATGGTGGCACTTTACCAGGAACTTATGGACCGTAAGGAAGGTTTTGACATGGATGGAATTAACGAAGATATCTTTTTCCTTTCTAACGGACACATCTCTCCTGTATTTTACAGCGTGCTTGCAAGAAGCGGATACTTCCCTGTATCAGAGCTTGCTACGTTCCGTCACATTAACTCAAGGCTTCAGGGTCACCCAACAACTCACGAAGGACTTGAAGGTGTAAGAATCGCATCCGGATCACTTGGACAGGGACTTAGCGTTGCTGTAGGTGCAGCCCAGACAAAAAAATTAAACAACGACAATCACATTGTGTACAGCCTTCACGGTGATGGTGAGCTACAGGAAGGTCAAAACTGGGAAGCTATCATGTATGCTGCTGCATACAAAGTAGACAACATTATCGCTACGGTTGACCTTAACGGAAAACAAATTGACGGCCCTACAGACGAGGTTCTTAACATGGGAAGCCTTAGAGCTAAGTTTGAAGCCTTTGGATGGGATGTTCTTGATATTGAAAAAGGTAATGACATGGAGGCTGTTGTAGCCGGAATGACTGAAGCTAAAGCTAAAACAGGTAAAGGAAAACCGGTTTGTGTATTGCTTCATACTGAAATGGGTAACGGTGTAGACTTTATGATGCATACTCATGCATGGCATGGTAAAGCTCCTAACGACGAGCAACTTGAAAAAGCTTTAGCTCAAAACCCTGAAACTTTAGGAGATTATTAATAGAAGATTTGAGATAACAGACATGGGATTTGAGATTTCTGAATTCTCACTACTCAATTCTCACTACTAATTTTAGCAAAATGAAAAAATACACAAATACAGGAAATAAAGATACTCGTTCTGGTTTTGGTGCAGGCCTTACAGAACTTGGTAAAACAAACGAAAATGTTGTTGCCCTTTGTGCTGACCTTATCGGGTCGCTTAAAATGGACGACTTTAAAGCTAACCACCCTGAGCGTTTCTTCCAGGTAGGTATTGCCGAAGCTAATATGATTGGTATGGCTGCAGGTATGACAATAGGTGGTAAAATTCCTTACACAGGTACTTTTGCCAACTTCTCTACAGGTAGGGTTTATGACCAAATCCGTCAGGCGGTAGCTTATTCAGACAAAAACGTAAAAATATGTGCATCTCACGCCGGTTTAACACTAGGTGAAGACGGTGCTACACACCAGATACTTGAAGACATAGGTTTGATGAAAATGCTTCCGGGCATGACTGTAATCAACACTTGTGATTATAACCAGACTAAAGCGGCTACTATCGCTATTGCAGAGCACCACGGTCCTGTATACCTACGTTTCGGCCGTCCTTCTGTACCAAATTTCACTCTCGAGAACGGAGAGTTTGTAATTGGTAAGGCAGTTATGCTAAACGAAGGTACAGATGTTACTATTGTTGCTACAGGTCACCTTGTATGGGAAGCACTTGTTGCTGCTGAGGCTCTTGAGACTAAAGGTATCTCTGCAGAGGTTATCAATATCCACACGATTAAGCCACTTGATGAGGAAGCTATCCTTAAATCAGTTGCTAAAACAGGATGTGTGGTTACTGCCGAAGAGCACAACATTCTTGGTGGTCTTGGTGAGAGCGTTGCACGCACGCTTGCTGCAAACAATCCTGCTCCGCAGGAATTTGTTGCCGTTAACGACAGTTTTGGTGAAAGTGGTACTCCTGCTCAGCTTATGGACAAGTACAAGCTTAACAACGAAGCTATTGTTGCTGCTGTAGAAAAAGTAATAAAGAGAAAGTAATTCTCCCTTACAATACATTAAAAATCCCAACCTTTCGGTTGGGATTTTTTTTATATCTACACTTTTACCGTTACTTTCACTTTAAAATAATAACAACACTTCACATAAAAAAAGCCTCTGCAATTGCATGCAGAGGCTTTTTTTAAAAATATCTTTCTTATAGCTTAATCTATTTCCTGATGGCAGGCAGAATCAAGGTGTAATTTAATTCCGCTACTGCAGGTAGGTATGTTTTCAAAATCATATACCTCATCAGTACCCGGTATGGTTATCTCATCTTTTGTTGGGTAACCATCGTTATCATCATCAGCATCAAGATAGTTAGGAATACCATCCTCATCAGTATCATACGTTAAAATATCTCCGTCTTCAGGGTCTATTTCATAACGGTTTGGAATACCATCGTTATCTGAATCAAAAATATTCATATCATACAGTTTAAAACTAAATACAAGCGGACTGTATGAAGGTATATTAACCTGAGCATTTGCATAGTAACCAAAAGCAGACGGCAAGAACATTACCCCTGCTCCATAATCGGTAAAATTAGCCGGATTTGGGTCGCCCGGAATATCATTATAAACCCCTGTTTTAAACAAAGGAATTATTTCCTGCCATCCGGTAATAAGCCCGAATAACGAATTAAAACTTTCAGGATACGGGTTGTAATCAAACTGAACATCATCCAGCCTCCAGCCTCTGTAAGCTACTTTTACCTGATCGTATTTTGTTGGGTTCTCCCCTACACCTTCATTAAGTACAAGGTAATATAAAGTATGATCTACCTCATCAAGAGTAACAACCTTAGTCATTAAAGGATATTCTGTTTGATCCCAAATAGATGTTTGCGGATTATCTTCGGTTATAGAATCTATAACTATAGTAAAATCTTCATCAACACTAACTATATAATGGGTATTCAGATAATCTTCTAAATCAGCCTTATCGGTCACATACTGCTCACCATAATCCCTTGGCGGAGCTAAGGAAGTATCGTCATCCTTTTTACATGAACCTAAAAAAGCTAAAGACAACAGGCTTAAAGCCATCAAATATCTCTTCATTTTAATTTTTTTTAATGGGCGCAAGATACAATTTTCATTTATTTTTGTATTGCTTTATAACAATGAATTTAAGGATTTAGTATGAGGATAGATAAATATTTATGGTGCATTCGCTACTATAAAACCCGCAATATTGCAACCGAAGCCTGCAAGAAAGGACATATAACCATAAACGGGCAGCAGGCAAAGCCATCGCGTGAGGTATACCCTACCGATAAACTTACCGTAAGAAAAGACCAGATAAACTATAAACTTACCGTTTTAGACATTCCGCCAAACCGTGTTGGGGCTAAACTTGTGGATATTTACCGTAAGGATGAAACTCCGGCAGAAGCGTTTGAACACCTGGAACTGCTTAAACTGTCTAAAGATTATTACCGCGCTAAAGGTACGGGACGCCCTACCAAAAAAGACAGGCGTGACCTGGATGATTATGCCGATGATTTTGACGACGATTTTATTACCGGAAAGGATAGCGAAATATAGCTTTTAAAAGCTTCGTTATACCCAAACACTTTTTATCTTTGAAGAACTAAAACAATATCCATGAAAAATATAATCCTTACACAACAGGAAATAGAACATAAAACAAAAAGAATTGCCTACCAGATATATGAAACCTTTGTAGATGAACAGGAGATTGTTATTGCCGGAATTGCGTCTAACGGCTATATTTTTGCCGAAAAACTGGCTAAAATGGTAGACGACATTTCTGATCTTAAAGTTACCCTGTGTGAGGTAAAAATAAACAAGCAAAACCCTATTGAAGAAGTAATAACCTCTATCCCTGCCGAAGAATATGCCAACAAGGCCCTTGTACTGGTAGACGATGTATTAAACAGCGGGACTACCCTTATATATGGCGTTAAGCATTTTCTTCATGTTCCGCTTAAAAAATTTAAAACCGCGGTACTTGTAGACCGTAACCACAAGCAATACCCCGTTAAAGCCGACTTTAAAGGGCTATCGCTTTCTACCTCACTACAGGAACATATACATGTAGTATTTAATGATAATGAAGAGTATGCCTATTTAAGCTAAGCTTAAAACAGGCTCATAATCTCATTAACTATATTTTCGGTTGTTTTACCATCTGTCATGATTACGTGTTTTGACTGATGGTAAAAATAACTGCGGTCAAACAAATGTTTGGCTACAAACTCCTCCTGCTCCTCGGGTGGTTGTTTATCAAACAACGGCCTTTCCTTCCCGTCTGCTCTTAATCTCTTTAATAGTTCGGGTATACTCGCCTTTAAATATATCGACATAACATCATCACACTTTAAAAACTCGTGGTTATTGGCATAACAAGGCGTTCCGCCCCCTAAGGCAAGTATTAAACCTTTATCGTCGCTTAGAACGGCTTTAAGAGCTTCATGTTCCATTTTGCGAAATTTTATCTCTCCATCTTCCGAAAATATATCGGAAACGCTTTTTTGAGCATTTTCTGCTATAATATCATCCAAATCCCTGTAGGGAATTCCCGATGCTTTTGACAATAACTGAGCAATTGTTGACTTCCCGGAGGCCATGTAGCCTGACAGCAAAATTTTTTTCATATAATAAATCCCTATAAATTAAGGCGTTAAATAAATTAATAAAAAAAAACTCAAATTTATGACATTTTCGCTTTGAATTATAAAGAATACATGCGTATATTTGCACCCGCATTCAGGGAATGAATAATGACTCGATAGCTCAGTTGGTAGAGCACAACACTTTTAATGTTGGGGTCCTGGGTTCGAGCCCCAGTCGGGTCACTAAGAAAGACCAAAATTATTTATCCCTGAAAGCAATGACTCGATAGCTCAGTTGGTAGAGCACAACACTTTTAATGTTGGGGTCCTGGGTTCGAGCCCCAGTCGGGTCACAAAAAAGTTAAGCGTTCTTTTATGCTTAACTTTTTTTTTTGCTTTATACCTAAAGGCCATGTGGAGGAATTGGTAGACTCGCCATCTTGAGGGGGTGGTGCTGCAAGGCGTGCTGGTTCGAATCCAGTCATGGTCACAATTAACTAAAAGCTTTCAAATCAACTTTCTTGTTTTGAAAGCTTTTTTACAATTTTGAATCTATACTTAGATAATATATTTACTTTTATTAATTTTAAAGAAAAATTTGATGTTAAAATCAATCAATATAAAAAATTTTAAGTCAGTAAAAGATTTAAAAATTGAACTTGGAAGAGTAAATGTTTTTATAGGTGAGAATGGATGTGGCAAAACATCAATTCTTGAAGGTATAGCTCTAGCTAGTTCAGCGATTTCCAATAAACTAGATCAAGAATTTCTTGTTTCAAGAGGAGTTAGAGTAACTGAGCCAAAGCTGATGAAATCAGCATTTTCAAAGTTTGATAAAGATAATAAAATTGAATTATCGCTAACAAATATAGACGATAAAACAGTTAATTTTAAGATTGACTATAAGAACAAAAACTTGATTATTAATGATATTGACACTAACATAAATATTCAACTATCTGATTATAAATTTAATGAATTTTTTTCTCTATTTACGGAAAACGAAGAACTTAAAAATATTTTCATTAAAAAAGCAAAATCAAAAAAAGAAAAAAATTCTGATGAAATTACAGAAGTCTTTAAAAATCTATTGACCGACTATTATAATAATCAAATTGAAAGCTTCAAGGATCCATTTATTAAATCTGATTTTATATTTAGTCATAATCATCAGTTAATAGAGAAATTTAATTTTTCAAATTTTTTAATCTACACGCCTGAAAATTACTTTTTAAGACGTTTTGAAGAAGAAGGTCAAATATACCCAATAGGTATAAAAGGAGAAGGATTGTTTAAGCATTTAGTCAGTTTATTTAAAGAAAATGATTCTTTTTGCCAAGAATTATGTGACAATTTAAAACTCATAAACTGGTTTGAATCTCTAGAAGTTCCTTCAGATCTTTCCTTTACTGAAATGAGATTAAATATAAAGGACAAATTCCTGAAAGATACTATTGAATATTTCGACCAACGTAGTGCTAATGAAGGATTTCTTTACTTACTATTCTATTTTAGTCTTTTTTTAAGTAATGAGACGCCTGAATTTTTTGCGATAGACAATATCGATAATGCTTTAAATCCAAAATTATGTAAAGAATTAATTGAAAGGTTAGTTACATTGTCAAAACAAAAAGAGAAACAAGTAATTTTAACGACACATAATCCTTCTATTTTGGATGGACTAGACTTGAGCAAAGATGACCAACGTTTATTTGTTATTTATAGAAATGCCGACGGTCATACTAAAGCAAAAAGAATAAAGCCTCCAAAATCAATTGATGGTATTAATACGGTCAGACTATCTGAAGCATTTATAAGAGGATATATTGGAGGACTACCTAAAAATTTCTAAAGAAATGGAAATATCAATCATATCTGAAGGCGTTACAGATCAAATCATAATTGAAGCCATTATTCAAAAACGTCTAAATGACAAAGATATAATTCTAAATCCCTTACAACCAAAAAAAGGAGAGCCAGGAGGGTGGCCTTTAGTCATTGAATATTGTAAATCAAATGATTTCAAAGAGTCCCTTCCCTATAATGACGGACTTATTATAATACACATTGATTGTGATGTTTTAAAAGGTGCTGATATTCCTAAAGATTGTGTTATACAGTTTAACGGTTTAGATATAAAAGGTACCTTTGAAATAGTTAAAGACAAAATAATCGAATTTATTACCTTAGAAGTTTTTGAACTGTGTTCTGAAAAAGTAATATTTGCAATTGCAATTGATCATATAGAATGTTGGCTATTACCTATTTATTTTCCAACTAAAACTGCTATTTGTAATAAAACATCTGGATGTATCACAAAACTTAATCCTGTTCTAACAAAAGAGCATGGTTTTTATATAGCAGCCAAAGATGAAGACAACTATAGAACCATCGCTAAAAAATTTAATGAAAAAAAATCATTTGAAAATTGCTATAAAAATAATGAAAGTTTTGCGTTATTTATAGATAGTTTAAATTTGGCTATAGATGCTTATAATAAAAACAACTCTGAATCAGAGGAGGATATCTAAATAAACCCGTTTTGTAACGGGTTTTATTTTTTAATACCTTTCCTGTATTCTCCAAACATAGCAGGTTTCGGATTTTATAACCGCTTAATCATTAAGAAATTTGTAGTATAAGATTCAGAGAAATGGAAACACAAAATCAACTTAATTACGAGAGGATTGCAAAAGCGATTGAGTATATAAAGGCAAACTTCAAATCGCAGCCCAGTCTGGATGAAATTGCAGACAAGGTACATATCAGTCAGTCGCATTTTCAAAGAATGTTTACCGACTGGGCAGGTACAAGCCCTAAAAAGTTCCTTCAGTTTATAAGCATTGAGCATGCAAAAAAAATACTGAAAGAAGAAAAGGCTACTTTGTTTGATACTGCTCACGAAACCGGACTCTCAAGCACCAGCAGGCTACATGACCTGTTTATTAATATAGAGGGGATGACTCCTATGGAATATAAAAACGGTGGTAAAAACCTGCAAATAAACTACAGTTTTGCCGAAAGTCCGTTTGGTTCACTAATAGTCGCCTCCACTCCAAAAGGAATTTGTTATATGGCATTTGAAGAGAATGATGAAATGGCATTAAAAAACCTGCTGAACAAATTCCCTAACGCTGCATTTCAGCGTAAACTGGACTTAATGCAACAAAATGCACTGTTCATTTTTCAAAATGACTGGAGCAAACTAAACAAAATAAAACTGCATTTAAAAGGTACTGATTTTCAGTTAAAGGTATGGGAAAGCCTGTTAAAAATTCCAATGGGAGGTCTTTCAACCTATGGCAGGTTGGCAGAAAGCATAGGCAACCCTAATGCATCGAGGGCTGTAGGAACAGCTATTGGCAGCAATCCTGTTGCCTACCTTATCCCCTGCCATAGGGTAATACAGTCTACCGGAAACTTTGGAGAATACATGTGGGGAAGCACCCGTAAAACGGCTATTATAGGCTGGGAAGGTGCTAAGGTTGATTCTCAAATCTAAAAGATAAACCAATGGAGAATATCATTCAGAAAATAGAGAACACCGATTGGAAAACGATTACCGAAACAATGCACCAAAACGGTTATGCAATTATCCCAAATTTACTTTCCGGAGAGCAATGCGAATCATTAAAAAGCAATTACAATAATTCAAAACTGTACCGTAAAACCGTAACAATGGCCAGGTATCGCTTTGGCTTAGGCGAATACAAGTATTTTACTTATCCGTTACCCGATATTATTCAAACTGTGAGGACAAACATTTACCCTTACCTCGCTCCTATTGCCAATGCTTGGTTTAAAGCATTGAAAATAAATGCGTCTTTTCCGTCAAATCACGAAGAGCTGCTTAGGCAATGCCATGAAAACGGACAGGAAAAAGCCACTGTACTGATTTTAAAATATGGCAAAGGTGGTTTTAATACTTTACATCAGGATTTATATGGTGATATTTATTTCCCTATTCAGGTTGTTTTTGTATTAGACGAACCCGATACCGACTTTACAGGCGGGGAATTTGTGCTCACACAACAAATCCCGAGAGCCCAGTCTAAAGCGATAGTTTTAAAACCCAAAAAAGGCGATGTATTGATTTTTACCACAAACTTTAAACCCGAAAAAGGAAGCAAGGGCTATTACAGGGTTAATATGAAACACGGCGTTAGCGAAGTAAAATCGGGCAGCCGTCACAGCTTAGGGATTATTTTTCACGATGCTGTTAGCTAATCATGATACAACATATTGAAATATCTGCTATATCTTTAAGGTCTAAAATTAAGAACAGGGAAATAAGCTTTGCCGGAAACAAAAAACTTAAAATCTACGGACTTTTATCCTGCAAGTCAGGGAAACGGATGAAACAGCAAAACAGGGTTTTCTTCAGTTTAGAACAGGAGGCCAGAGAGAATCAGTTCCGTCCCTGTGGGCATTGCATGAAAACGGAATACAAAAAATGGAAAGATGGACTTATTTGACCAAACAACCGGTAAAGAAAAAAACTGGCTTCCGTATGAGGGAACAGTCAATTATTACGGTAGGATTTTAAATAGAGAACAGGCTGACTTTTACCTGAAAAGGCTTTTGGAAACTGTAGAATGGCGAAATGATGAAGCAGTAATTTTCGGGAAAAGGATAATAACCAAACGTAAGGTAGCATGGTATGGAGAAAAGCCGTTTGAGTACACCTATTCAAACACTACAAAGCATGCTTTGCCCTGGACAAAAGAGCTACTGGAACTAAAACTTTTGACGGAAAAGGAAACAGGGGAAACGTTTAACTCCTGCCTGCTTAACCTATACCACGACGGAAATGAAGGCATGGCATGGCATAGCGACGGAGAAACAGACCTAAAGAAAAACGGAGCGATAGGTTCGCTGAGTTTTGGAGCAGAAAGAAAATTTGCTTTTAAACACAAGGAAAGCAAAGAGAAAATAGAACTCTTTTTAGAACACGGTAGCTTATTGGTAATGAAAGATACCACACAAGAACATTGGCTTCACCGGTTACCTCCTACTAAAAAAATCACTACTCCACGGGTAAACCTAACCTTTAGAACTATTGAAGAGGAAAATATCTGATAGCAATACGATATTGGTCACAAAACATGAAAACCTTGTACATTGATTTGTACAAGGTTTTTTTTATTGCATTTATGTGTATTCCGTAATAAAAAAATTGGCAATAAATTCGTGTTATATTTTTTATTAAATTAGTATACATGTAGTTAGTCTCTACAATCTAACCTTAATTTTAACTAAAAAACCAACCCATGAAAAAACTTTTATTCTACCTGTTGCTTTGTTTTACCTGTTTCAATATTCAGGCTCAAAACAAAAGTAAAAGTCAAAATCCAAACATACTCGTTATTATGTCTGACGATATGGGTTGGCAAAACCTCAGTATTTATGGTTTAGGTACAATGGGATATACCACGCCTAATATAGACCGTATAGGCCGCGAGGGTATTGTATTTACCGATCATTATGCACAGCCATCATGTACAGCCGGCAGGGCATCTTTTATAACGGGTCAGTATCCTATAAGAAGCGGAATGACAACCGTAGGACGTCCGGGCGATGAACTGGGTCTGCAAAAAGAATCCCCTACACTGGCAGAAGTCCTTAAAACACAGGGGTATGTTTGCGGACAGTTTGGAAAAAACCACTTGGGCGACCATAATGAAAATCTCCCTACAGTACATGGTTTTGACGAATTTTACGGAAACCTGTACCATCAAAACGTATCGGAAGAATTAGAGAACAATGACTACCCTACCGATCCTGAGTATAGAAAAAACTGGGGACCACGTGGTGTTATTCATTCTTTCGCTTCAACAAAAGATGATGGCACTACCGATAAGCGATTTGGCAGAATAGGAAAACAAACAGTCGAAGACGTTGGCCCACTTACTTTGGAGTGGATGAAAACAATTGACAAGGATTTCTTTGGCAGAGCACAGCAATTCATGAAAGATGCCAGTGACGATAACAAACCTTTCTTTGTTTGGTTAAACCCTGTAAGGATGCACATGCACACACATCTTTCTAATGAGTCACGATACTTAGCCCGCGAATATACATCTGGCGACGATATGTATGGTAGTGGAGTTATGGAACACGACCAGATGGTTGGTGAACTTCTTGACTATATGGAAAAAAATGGCTTACTTGAAAATACAATTGTTATTTATACAACAGATAACGGACCTGAACAGGAAGCCATGTTCCATTCGGGCGTTACACCTTTCAGGGGTGATAAAATGACTACTTACGAAGGTGGCCTTAGAGTACCAACACTGGTAATGTGGCCCGGACACATAAAACCGGGACAATACTTAAACGGTATTCAAACACACATGGACTTGTTTACATCATTAGCTGCTGCTGCCGGAGTTAAAGATGTACGCAAAAAAATTATCAATGAGAAAAAACAATATATAGATGGCGTTAATAATCTTGACTACTGGTTAGGAGAAAGTAAAAAAAGTTATCGAAACAATTTCCTGTATTTCTATGAATCTAACCTAATGGCTATTCGCATGGGGAACTGGAAAGTAAATTTCCAGACAACCGAAAATTATTATGGTGCTTACACCAAACTTAAATTCCCGTTAATGTTTAACCTCAGGATGGATCCGTTTGAAAGATATGAGAATACCGATGCTCAAACATGGGCTATACAGTCAAAACAGTTTGTAAACGACTTTATAATGATGAACCTTAATGATTTTAAAAATTCGATGGTCGATTATCCTCCCGTACAACGAGCCAAATCAATTGACTTTAGCGGAATGCTGGACAAAATAATGACCGATGTAAACAGTAGCGGTCATTAATTTCGTAAATCTGTTTTCTTGATACATAAAAACCGCTATTAAGCGGTTTTTGTTTTAATACTTATAAGTAAATTGCGCCTTTAAACTAAGTAATACCTGCACTTAAATAAGCATCAAGCGGGAATATATACACTATAGATAACACTTATTTTGAACCTAAAACAGACCTTGTATATAAATACTGGAACATTGAAGAAGGACAAATTTTAATATTACCTCAAGAAGTAAAAAAACCATGAACAACAATACTTTTTATTGTAAATTCATAGAACCGGAAGAATCGCTAGCCGACTTTGTAGAAAGTATTGGGGTGTTTCATAATCCGGCAAATGAACCAAGAGAAGTTGTTGTATTGCCCGACGGACGCATTGACCTGTTTTTTTCACGATCAGCTACCGAGCCATTTCATGTAACACTCATGGGGCTTGAAACTGAAGCCGAACAGCGAAGCGTACCACCACAAACACTAAACTTTGCCATTAGCTTTAAACCTTTGGCGGTGGAATATATTTTACAGACTTCCATAGCCGACTTTCTAAACAGTGCCCAAAACTACCCTAACAACTTTTGGGGTTTTAACGATAATGACCTCAACGATTTTGATGCCTTTTATAAAAAGATATCAGATAAGGTAAAAACACTTATTCCGAAAGAGGTTGACGAAAGGAAACGTAAACTGTTTAACCTTATCTACGAATTCAAAGGGGAAATGAGCGTACAGGAATTATCAGAAAGTGTATCATGGAGCAGCAGGCAAATTAACCGTTACTTTAATCAGTATCTTGGACTTTCCCTAAAGTCGTATTGTAATATACTCCGCTTTAGGAAATCACTGGAACATGTTGCCAAAGGAAAACTGTTCCCCGAACTTAACTTTACCGACCAGAACCACTTCATTAAGGAGATAAAAAAATTCTCGGGCGTAGTACCAAAAGAACTGTCTAAAAACAAAGACGACCGATTTGTACTATTATCCCTCCTGAAACGAAAATAACTTTGTACCGTTAATTAAAATTAATGGTATGAAATTAAACAACAAAAAAATAGCTATTGTAGGTGGTGGTCCCGGCGGACTAACACTGGCAAGGCTCCTGCAACTTAAAGGAGTCAATGTAAAAGTATACGAAAGGGATTTTAACAAGCATGCCCGTGTGCAGGGTTCGCCACTGGATCTTCATAAGGATTCGGGGATTGCAGCAATGCGTGCTGCTAACCTGCTTGAGGAATTCAAAAAAGCCTACCGCCCCGGTGCCGACAGACTTACCATGACAAACCACCTTGGTGAAGTACTGTTTAGCGACCATGACACTGCTCCCGGAGAAGACTTTAACAATGAAGGCTTCCGCCCTGAGATAGACCGTGGTCCGTTACGCATGTTACTGCTGGATTCCCTGCAACCCGAAACCGTAGTATGGGACTGTCATTTTATTGCTATGGAAAAGCAAAACGAAGGATGGTTACTGCATTTTAAAAACGGAACTACTGCTTATGCCGATATTGTTATTGCTGCCGATGGTGCCAACTCAAAAATACGCCCCTATCTTACCGATATTAAAGCATTCTATTCAGGTATTACCATGATTGAGGTAAGTGTACCTAATGCCAAAAAAGGCGCTCCAAATATTTATAACTTAACCAATGGCGGCAAGATAATGGCTTTTGGTAACGGAAAGTGTTTGCTTATGGGACTTAAAGGCAACGGAGACCTTGGCTTTTACATTAGCCTTAAAACCGATGAAAACTGGGCAAAGGCTAATGGTATAGACTGTAATAGTAAAGAACAGTTACTGGAATGGTTTAAAAACGAGTATACCGAATGGGACAGCAGTTGGCTTGAACTGTTTAAAAACATAGATACTCCGTATATACCCCGCCCTATTTATTGCATGCCGCTAAACCAGTATTGGGAACCACAACCTAACCTCACTCTTCTTGGCGATGCTGCGCATGTAATGCCTCCGTTTGCAGGAGAAGGTGTAAACATGGCAATGAAAGATGCTTTAGAGCTTAGCGAATACCTAACCTCAAACGAGTATGCTACTGTTCATGAAGCTATAGAAGCCTACGAGAATGGTATGCGCAAAAGAGCATCTGTTATAGCGAAGGAGTCTCTTGATAATGGAGAGCGCATGCACTCTAAAGATGCTGCTAATGCAATGGTACAGATGTTTAGCGAAATGGAATAAAAAAAGCCAGTCTCCCGACTGGCTTTTTACAATAACTAGTAAACAATATAATTACGCTAAATCAAATCTGTCTGCATTCATAATTTTATTCCAGGCAGCAACAAAGTCGTTTACAAACTTCTCTTTGGCATCGGCACTGGCATATACCTCAGCAACCGCCCTTAGTTCTGAATTGGAACCAAAAACAAGGTCGGCACGGGTACCTACCCATTTAGCCTTACCTGTATTACGGTCGCCACCCACATAGGTTTCCCTTTCGTCTGACGTGGCTTTCCATTCGGTATTCATATCCAGCAGGTTCACAAAGAAATCATTTGTTAACTGCCCCGGCCTGTCGGTAAACACACCATAGTTCGATCCGTCAAAATTAGTATTAAGTACACGCATACCTCCTAAAAGCACTGTAAGTTCAGGCGCTGTTAGGGTAAGCAGTTGTGCCCTGTCTATTAAAAGCTCTTCGGTAGATACCTGTGATTTTCCCTTGCGGTAGTTACGGAAACCATCAGCAAACGGTTCAAGGTAACCAAACTGTTCTACATCGGTTTGTTCCTGTGAGGCATCCATACGCCCGGCTGCAAATGGCACGGTAATATTATGTCCGGCATCTCTGGCAGCTTTCTCCACTCCGGCAGCCCCTGCAATAACAATAAGATCGGCCAGTGATACTTTTTTACCTCCGCCCTGAGCGGCATTAAAGCTGTTTTGAATATCTTCCAGTTTACCCAATACTTTTTGTAACTGTACAGGGTTGTTTACCAACCAGTCTTTTTGAGGTGCTAAACGGATACGTGCACCGTTTGCTCCTCCCCTTTTGTCTGATCCGCGGAAGGTTGAGGCAGAAGCCCAAGCTGTAGATACAAGTTCTGACACACTTAATCCCGACTCCAGTACTTTTGCCTTTAGTGCAGCCACATCGCTGTCGTTTACCAACTCGTGGTTCACTTCAGGGATTGGATCCTGCCATAACAATTCTTCCTGTGGCACTTCAGGACCAAGGTAACGGGATTTAGGCCCCATGTCACGATGTGTTAGTTTATACCATGCTCTTGCAAAAGCATCGGCAAACTCATCTGGATTTTCATAAAAACGTCTTGATATCCTTTCGTATTCCGGGTCAAATTTCAGGGAAAGGTCGGTAGTAAGCATTGTAGGCCTGTGTTTTTTACTTCCATCAAAAGCATCAGGTATTATGTTATCGGCATTTTTAGCCACCCATTGGTGTGCCCCTGCCGGGCTCTTAGTCAGTTCCCATTCGTAGCCAAACAGGTTTTCAAAAAAGTTGTTACTCCATTGTGTAGGCGTTTTAGTCCAGGTCACTTCCAGTCCGCTGGTAATGGTATCACCACCTTTACCTGTACCGTAGCTGTTTTTCCAGCCCAGTCCCTGTAACTCTAGGTCGGCACCTTCCGGTTCGGCACCTACGTGATCGGCAGATGCGGCACCGTGTGTTTTACCAAAGGTGTGTCCTCCGGCAATAAGTGCCACCGTTTCCTCATCATTCATTGCCATACGGCCAAAAGTATCTCTAATATCCTTTATTGCTGCCACAGGATCAGGGTTTCCGTCAGGCCCTTCAGGATTTACATATATAAGTCCCATTTGTACGGCTGCAAGAGGATTTTCAAGGTCGCGAGTATGTTTGTCACCATCGGCATCATCGTCGGACACTGTTACGCCATGTCCTTCCACTACTCCCTCAGAACCATGCCCGTAACGGATGTCTCCGCCAAGCCAGGTTGTTTCGCTACCCCAGTATACATCTTCTTCAGGTTCCCAAACGTCTTCACGGCCTCCGGCAAAACCGAATGTTTTAAAGCCCATAGACTCTAAAGCCACGTTACCGGTAAGTATCATTAAATCGGCCCATGATATTTTTTTATCATATTTCTGTTTGATAGGCCAAAGTAGTCTTCGTGCCTTATCAAGGCTAACGTTATCAGGCCAACTATTAAGTGGGGCAAAACGCTGTTGCCCGGCACCTGCACCACCACGACCATCACCTACACGATACGTCCCCGCACTGTGCCATGCCATACGGATGAATAACGGACCGTAATGTCCGAAATCGGCAGGCCACCAGTCCTGAGAATCAGTCATCAGAGCATGCAAATCCCTTTTCACTTCCTCTAGGTCAAGGCTGTTAAAAGCTTCAGCATAGTTAAAGTCCTTATCCATAGGGTCAGACAGCGATGAGTTTTGTCGCAGCAAACTCACCTTTAGCCTTTTAGGCCACCAGTCGTTGTTTTGGGTCCCCCCTCCGGCAACATTACTTTTCATATTGCCGTTATGAAACGGACATTTACTGATATCGTTTTCTTTTCCCATAATTCAATACTTTATGATTGGTTAATACTTTGTTCAATTTTTGTTGTTACTCAACCATATAAAGTTATGATTTTAAGAGAGATAATCAAAGGAGTTTAAAATCAATTAATTCTATATTAAAATAGTTAAAAACTATTTTACAAACCCTTAAAAATAGAATTACATGATACCCTGCTTTTAAGACTATCATTTTATATGAAAATCATCTCTATAATTAACTAGTATTTTAAAAGTGATATAGGTCACCCTCTTTACCACTCTTTAATAGCGAACTTTGTTTTGTAACCAAACTTTAATACATGGAAACTACAAAACAGGATAGTTTGGCTATTGCCGAAAAACTCCAACAGCTATATTTTAAAGGATTGTATGAAGGGGATATTAACCTGCTTAAAGAACTTTTTAATCCCGGCACACTGCTGTTTGGCGATGTAAATGGGCAACCCTATGCCAAAACACTGGAAGAATACTTAGAGGGAGTTGCCAGCAGGGTAAGCCCAAAGGATTCGGGCACAGACTTTAAAGGAATAATCATATCGATAGAGGTGATTAACACTATAGCAATGGCAAAAGTCAACGTAAAAATGTATACCTTTAATTACTACGATTTACTTACTTTCCATAGGCTTAACAATCAATGGGTAATAGTAAATAAAGCCTTCACAAATGTAACCGAATAATAACTTTTAAATCTTAAACCATGTGGTACAATAATAAAGTAACCGAAATACTTGGCATTAAATATCCAATAATGCAGGGACCCTTTGGTGGCGGACTCTCTACACCAAGACTGGCAGCCACTGTTTCAAACATGGGAGGTCTTGGAGGGTATGGTGCCTACACTATGAGCCCACAGGATATTTACGACATTGATAAACAAATTAAGTCACTTACCAATAACCCTTATAACATTAATCTTTGGGTTTCAGACACCGATGCCGTAAACGGCACCGTAAGCAACGAAGTCTACGAATATACCAAACAACGCTTTAAATCTTATTTTGACAAAGCCGGCATTGAAATGCCCGATAAGCCTGTCCCTTTTAAATCAAGGTTTGAAAATCAGTTACAGGCTATACTTGACATAAAGCCTAAAGTATTCAGTTTTATGTTTGGCCTGTTGTCGGAAGATGTAATGGAACAATGTCGTAAACGCGACATAAAACTGGTAGGTGCTGCCACAACACTCGATGAGGCTGTTGCATTAAACAATAGCGGAGTAGATATGATAATAGCTTCGGGGTTTGAGGCCGGAGGTCACCGCCCTTCATTCCTTGCCCCTGCAGAACAGTCTACCACAGGTACTTTTGTATTAATACAACTCATAAAGGAAAAAGTAAATGTTCCTGTTATTGCAGCCGGTGGTATTGCCACAGGTAGCGGGATAGCCGCAGCATTTACCCTGGGTGCCGATGCCGTACAAATAGGCACCGCTTTTTTGGCATGTGAAGAATCGGGGGCATTGCCGGCACATAAAGAAGCCTTATTTAGTGATGCCGCAAAATACACAATGCTTACCCGTGCCTATACTGGTCGCCTGGGGAGAGGCATCAATACAAAATTAGGGCTTGACTTAATAGGTAAGGAAAATGATTTACTCCCTTTCCCCCTGCAAACAACTTTTATGTCCTTTTTAAGAAAAGCAGCACTGGAAAAACAAAAACACGATATGGTTCTTTTTTGGGGAGGACAAATAGCCCCCATACTTAAACATCGAAAAGCGGATGTACTAATGAAATCCCTTATTGCAGACACAACAGATATACTAGGCTGATTACTATACAACTAAAAACAGGTAATTACATCTGTAAAGTCTGTCACTAAATTATGTGGCGGACTTTTTTTATTACCCCTGTTAAACCGCACCTTTAGAACTAATAGGTGTTTTTACGCAGTTTAAAAAAACAGGTAATTATACTCGCGGAAACCTTTACGGATAGCCATAACTTTGCCATATAAACCAACCAACCAATATTTAACGATGGAAAGCTTAAAGTACAATCAGGTCATCTTTAAGGCTTCCAGCAATTGCAGTAAAAACAGAGAAGCACTGGAGGAACAACTGGCTTTTAATCCAAATGTACCCGACAATTGCGGTTGCCTTAGTCTTGAATTTGTGGCATGGAGGCATAGTACCCCTTTTATTGCTTATAAAAGTATAGAACCGGGCTTTTTTGCCCTTTCAAGCCATACCATAAACGGAGCATCATTAAGTATTTATTTGAAAAAGCTGCAGGAATGGCACAATTCCGCACCAAATCATTATCCTGTACTTATAAATCTTAACATTAATAGCCTTAACGGTATTGACGCAAACTTTCATGATGAAATAGACACCTACCTTACATGTTATTTTAAGAAAGAACTTATTTTTAAACCGGGGCAACTTATTAAAAATGGTAGCCTAAGCCTTGCCGAAAACGTAAAAAATTACGGATGGCCTACCTTAGCCCAAATGCAGGGAAAATTTATTTTTTGCCTTACAGGAAATTCTGACCGTAAAGACAAATATGCCAATACCGATATTGAAAAACGATACTGTTTTAGCGAAGGTGTTATATCTACTTTAAAGGAGATTCCGGAAAAAGGGAATATTGTTTTTTTTAGCACCATATATTCTCAATACCAACCATATAAAGAACTATTCAAAAAAAAACTGGGCTTTTATCATGATGCTAATTATATAACACGTTTATATAACGTAAACAATAGCGATGCCTGGGAATATGCCATTGCCCATAACTTTAGTGTTATAGCTACCGATAGGTTAAATGCATCGGACGATGCAGAAATCTCTCCCCTTGTACCTTTAAGACGCAAAGCAATAACCGTAAAGGGATATCTTAAAAATAAGGCCAATAACGAATACAGAACCAACAAGGCCAGTAAAATGTGCCGCAGGTTTAAAAATGAGGTTTGCACCTTTATTTTTGAAAAGCACGGAAAAGGATTTGCTCTTAAAAATGAGGAAACGCAGGAATACCTTAACAGCAAGATGAACTACATCCCGCTTGCCGGATATACCGAAGATGAACTATGGCTTGCCATAAGGGCTGAAGGCGAAGAAAACGGCTATTATTTTAAAAACATAAAGAATAGCAAGTACCTTACAAAAAAGGCTTCGAGACTATCGGACTCACAAGGTGATACCGAAATTTTCCTAACCGGTATTGCACTGGAATAGCACCTAAACAAAAGCTGTTTCATCGTGTTTATTTACCCTTAAACGAAAACATAGCGGTTTATTTTTCAATAAATTAGACACTATATTATATTTGCTGCATCCTTACAAAACCAAGCAATGGCATCCAACTTACAAATATATTTTTTTTACATTACAGGGATTATATCCCTGTTTTTTTTACACTCTTGCAAACCTGCCATAAACGATAATGACAATAATAGTATTGATACTGAAAAAGGTACTAAAGAATCTCCTACAGACACTATGGGGATACTGAAACCTACCCTTGGTAATTCCGAGAATAAAAACTATTCTGCACTAACAACAAGCAAGGAATCGGCACAGAAAATTAAAACATTTCTACATCAAAAATACCTTGAAGACTTTGACGTACTAAAACCAGCCGACAGAAAATTTAGTTTTTTTCAAACTGATTTTAACAATGACGGGAAAGACGATTATTTTGTACATCTGTATGGAAGTTATTTTTGTAATGCAGAAGGATGTACTTACCTGCTTTTAGATAATGACCTGAATGAAATAGCTGTTTTTAAAAATTTATACTCCCCTATTTACAGGAGCGATAAAACCACCAACGGCTGGAATGATATTATTCTTTTCTCTCCCGAAATACTGAAGGATGAGCACCAATACATAAATATTACCTTTAAAAACGGTAAATACACTTATACCCCTGCAGAGGCTGAAAAGCTGAATTTTATTCCGTCTCAAAACTGTATAGTAATGTGGGACAACCAAGTAAGCGCTAAAGAGTTTTCATTTTAAACTTCATAAACTTTATCTGTAGTTCATAAAAAAAGCCCCGTTGATTTAGCGGGGCTTCTTTATCTCTAAAACTTGCGTTAATAGATTGATCGATTGGTTTGTTGTGATACAAAGATGAGATTAGCCCTACAATTTTACAATACAGGAAAATACTGAATTTTATTACGGAAAATACGTAACACAAATTTTGAGCACAAAAAAACCCGCTTTGTCCCCAAAGCAGGCTATAATAGAACAAACATTGCATAACCCGTCGTAGGTCGGTTTACATGCACAAAAATCGAATACTATAAAATGGTTTACAATACAGGAAAACACTAAATCTAACCAAGTAAAATACGTAACCCTTATTTATTTATGATTAGATTAAAATTATTTTTACTAATTTTGTTTAACTATTTTATAAAAACAATGAACACAATTAAAAACGTATTCAATATCAAGGACCTTGAGAACCTTTCGGGTATCAAGGCACACACCATTCGTATATGGGAAAAAAGATATAACATCCTTGAACCCATGCGTACTGATACCAACATACGTTTTTATGACATTGAGAACTTACAGAAACTACTCAATATAACCACATTACACAACTTTGGCTATAAAATATCGGCTATATCAAAGATGCCAGCCGAAAAGTTACCTGTACTGGTTAAAGAGATTTTATCAAAAAACAATCTTGCAGATCATGTACTGAACAACTTTAAACTGTCCATGATGAATTTTGACCAGGCACTGTTTCTAAACACCTACAACTCATTACTACAGGAAAAGTCATTTAGAGAAATATTCCACGAGTTCTTTATACCACTACTTAGTGAAATAGGCTATCTGTGGCAAACCAACACTATTACTCCGGCACACGAACATTTTATAAGTTATTTGATTAAGCAGAAGCTTGCTTCAAATACCGAAAAGATACAAATAACCCCTCCCTCAAAAACCGACAGGACTTACGTTTTATACCTGCCTCAAAACGAAATACATGAACTGGGACTTATGTTTCTTAACTACGAATTGGTACTTAACGGCTATAAAACCGTATATTTAGGAGAAAGCGTACCATTAGATAATCTAAGGGATGTAAAAACCTATTTTAACAAAATTACGTTTATAACCTATAGCACTATTGCGCCAGATAACAACGAAATAAGTAATTACGTAAACAACCTTAAACAGCAGGTAGTAAACGATAACGACACCAGACTGTATATTTTTGGCAGGAACGGAAAATTCCTTGATCAGGATATTTTAAACAACAACATTAAGGTGTTTGAAAGCATAGCTGAATTTACCAACAGCATATAATTTAACAAAAATTTGTTTTGTTAATGTTTAATCTTTTTCTATTTTTATTAAACAAATGAACACTACCATAAACATAATCGGATCAGGATTTTCCTCTTTGGCAGCTGCCTCTTATTTAGCCCGCTCTGGCAGCAATGTTACCGTTTATGAAAAAAACAGTACCATAGGCGGAAGGGCACGTCAGTTAAAAAAAGACGGGTTTACTTTTGATATGGGACCTACATGGTACTGGATGCCTGATGTTTTTGAGCGTTTTTTTGAAGATTTCGGCAAACGTCCTAAAGATTATTATGAGTTAAAAAAGCTATCACCAGCCTATAGCGTTTGCTTTGGCATGAATGATTTTATAACCATTGGTGATAATCTTGACGAAATATGCCGTGTGTTTGATAAAACAGAACCCGGCAGCAGCAGGAAACTGCGCAAATTTATAGCTGAAGCAAAAAGTAACTATGATATTGCCATAAAGGATTTAGTATACCGCCCGGGTTTATCCCCACTAGAGCTGGTTACCCCACAAACCATTGCTAAGCTCGGGCAATTTTTCGGCAACATTTCTAAAGATATCCGTAAGGAATTCAAAAACAAAAAACTGGTACAAATACTGGAATTCCCCGTACTGTTCTTAGGTGCAAAACCAAGCGACACACCATCCTTTTACAGTTTTATGAACTATGCCGATTTTGGCCTTGGTACATGGTACCCTAAGGGCGGAATGTTTAGCGTGGTGGAAGCCATGCAACAACTGGCTATTGAACAGGGAGTAAAATTTGTTACCAATGCTGATGTAGAAAAAATTGAAGTGGATGAAGACGGGTGTGCCACACATATTATTGTAAACGGAGAAAGGATAGCAGGCGACATCACATTAAGCGGTGCCGACTACCACCACACCGAAACACTTTTAGACAAAAAGTACAGGCAATACAGTGAGGGCTACTGGGAGAGGAAAACCTTTGCTCCTTCTTCCCTATTATTCTATGTTGGTTTCAACAAGCCTGTAGAAAATGTAGAACATCATACCCTGTTCTTTGATGTGGAGTTTGACCAACATGCTGCCGATATTTATGACAACCCAAAATGGCCCGAGCAGCCTTTGTTTTACGCCAGTTTTTCGGCAAAAACCGATAGCGACACAGCTCCGCAGGGAATGGAAGCAGGTACTTTTTTAATTCCGCTTGCACCGGGATTAGAAGATACCCCAAAATTAAGAGAGCAATATTTTGAAAAAATAATGACAAGGCTTGAAAACCTTACACAACAAAGCCTTAAAGACAGTATACTTTTTAAAGAATCATTTTGTGTAAACGATTTTGTAAACGATTACAACTCCTATAAAGGAAATGCATATGGCCTGGCCAATACCCTGTTGCAAACCGCCTTTTTAAGGCCGGGGCTTAAAAGCAACAAAGTAAAAAACCTGTTTTTTACGGGACAGCTCACCGTTCCCGGACCTGGCGTTCCCCCTGCATTAATATCGGGGAAACTGGTAGCGGGACTCATAGAAAAACAATTATACAAACAACCCAAACAAACTTTTACCAAACGTTATGAAATCAATATTTGATAAAGTTTCCTTTGATTGCAGCAAGAATGTAACAAGGTCATACAGTACTTCGTTCTCCTCTGCCGTTAAAATGCTGTCACCCCGCATAAGACAGGATATTTATAATATTTATGGCTTTGTGCGCTTTGCCGATGAAATTGTAGATACATTTCACGACTACAACAAGGAAGAGCTTTTTGATCTTTTTGAAAAAGACCTCAATAATGCCCTGCGTGACAAAATTAGCCTGAACCCTGTACTGAATTCGTTTCAGCATACGGCTAACCAGTACAACATACCTAAAGAACTGATTGATGCTTTTATGAAGAGTATGAAACAGGATTTGGTAAAAAAGGACTACAGTTCACTTGCCGAATATAACGAATACATTTATGGATCTGCAGATGTGGTGGGGCTTATGTGCCTTAAGGTTTTCGTAAATAATGATGATACCCGATATGAAGAGCTTAAAGGATCTGCCATGCGATTAGGATCGGCGTTCCAAAAGGTAAACTTCTTAAGGGATATTAAGGCTGATACCGAAGAACTTGGAAGAAGCTACTTCCCTTCGCTAAACCTTAACGAAATTACAGACGATATAAAGAAGCAGATAGTAGAGGAAATTGAAGCCGACCTAGCCGAAGGTTACAAAGGGATTTTAATGCTACCTGTAGAAGCTAAGTTTGGTGTATATACTGCTTATGCCTATTACAAAAAACTACTCAAAAAACTAAAAGCTACCCCATCTCCCGAAATTAAAACGAGAAGAATAAGGGTACCTAATTATCAAAAGTTTGGCTTATTAGCACAGTGTTATTTAAATTATCGTTTTAACTTTATATAAAAATCAAAACCATGTTAGTTTACATATTGGTATTTATATTAACCTTTTTCATTATGGAGTTTATGGCGTGGTTTACCCATAAATACATTATGCACGGTTTTTTATGGAGCCTGCACAGGGATCATCACCGCAAAGACCACGACTCGTGGTTTGAACGTAACGATGCCTTTTTTATATTTTATGCACTGGTAAGTATTGGTTTTTTCCTTTTATGGAAATACCAGATACTCGATATTGGTCTTGCCATCGGGCTGGGTATACTCGCCTATGGTATAGCTTACTTTTTTGTACATGATATTTTTATACACCAGCGCTTTAAGTTTTTGCGCAATGCCAATAACCGTTATGCAAAAGCAGTAAGGAGAGCACATAAAATGCACCACAAACATTTAGGGAAAGAACATGGCGAATGTTTTGGAATGCTCATCGTTCCGTTTAAATATTTCAAAAAATAAAAAATCCGCTACAAGAGCGGATTTTTCGTTTTAAGAACTATTATTTATATCAAATTAACCTTCTTTATTATTAATATTCATTGCATCAAGAGCCGGTTGCAACTGCGCTATATCCAGTCCTGATTTTTGTATTAGCTGTACTACAGTAAACACATCACCGGGAGTCATATCGTCGCCTAAAACCCTTATAACCCCAAAGCTGTCTCCGTTTTGATGCAGGTAAACTACAAACTCATCTATATCATCATTTTCGCCAAGCATACTTATACTGCCTCCGCTTTTACCCGAACCGAAACGCATCAGTTCTTCATAGCCTCCAGTTTTAAGCAGCCCTTTTACATTTTTAGCTTCGGCTGTATACAGTTGGCTATTCTCGTTCCCATTTTTAAAAATCAGGATGTTGAGCTTTTTAACTGCATCAAGCGCTTTTGTCTCTTTTGGTGATAAATTCAATTTATCACTCTTTATAATACTGGTTCCTAAATCAAAGGCAAGAAAATCTTTAGAGTTTGATTTCTCTACAAAGTACTTTTGTAATGACGGACCCGAGTCACATGACACTAAGCTTAGCATAAGGGCAAGCATGATCCCGAAAAGATAATGGATGGTTTTCATAATTTTTATTTTTTACCTGAAGCTTTTTTTAGTTTATCACCTCCCGGTATCTTCATATAATCAGTAAGGAAAGATATTTCCTTAAGATCAAAAGTACCTGTAAGCGACATTAAAACTGTATCATCACCGTCTCCTCCGTTAATAAACATAAGCAGTTCTTTAACTTCAGATGAGGTTGCTCCGGTTTTTACGTAAATCTTAATGGTTTGCCCACCTTCGCTAATACGCATCAGTTCCTCTAATGGGTATTTTTTAAGGTAAGCATCCACGGTTTTTTTCATTTCAGCTTTGAACTTAGCATTTTCGGTAGTGAATACCTTCAGGTTATCCAGCCTTTTTATAAGACTGAAAAGCTGTTTAGTACTCTCATCGCCAGAGTCGGCTTTCACCTCACTCATAAGTTCAAACATCTTTTTATTAACCAGTATAGATACTATCTCATCTTCATCCTCAAACTTGTCAAACATTGACTGAGCGAAAAACAAAGTAGGCATTAGCACTAATACAAAGGTTATAATCAGCTTTTTCATTTTGTGGTATTATATTAAGTTTATGGTACTTTATTACAATTTTACTTTGCCGGTAAAGGTAACAACTAATGTTTCATCATCGTCACCGCCGTTAACAAATACGAGCACTTCGTCTAAAGTATCTGCCCCCGATGTTTGTTTTGCATACACTTTTACTTCCTCACCGTCATCCTTTACACTCACCAGCGCTTTCATATTATTATCCCTAAGATAGTCTTTTACCGCGGCTTTTAGTTGTTTTTTATACTTCTTCACATCGGTACTATACACCTTTAGGTTATCTAGTCCTTCGGTAAATTTAGTTACCAGATTCTGTTCATCCTTACCTACTTTCATTTCTCCGGCAAGGTCTATCATACTTTTATCAACAACAATAACGTCTATACCGTCTACGTCGTCAAATTTATCAAATGCTCCCTGTGCATAAAACAGCACCGGTACCAGCATTACTACTAAGGTTACTATAAGCTTTTTCATTTTTTACTTTTTAAAGATTGTTTTTCTTGATGATTCATATTCTTCGAGATATCCTATAGTGCTTGCCCCCTTATTTACATTTTGCGACAGTAAGTTTAATGCCTTTTGTGTTTCCCTTAAAGCCACTTCGGGATCATCAAAGGTACCAAGGTCATTATCATTAGGCTGCCTGTCAATAAAGGTAAACACCCCAAGTAAAATCACCACGCTTGCAGCAACCGATAGCCATGCAACATATCGTTTTCTGGTTTTTAATGGTATCGTTTTTTCAAAGCGCTGGTTTTTCTCATGGGCAAAATACCCAAACATTGGCCTGTATTGCTCCAGATGAGGCGCCACATCGTGTGAAGAAAAGTACATCTTAAGCTGGTTTTCTTCAGCAATACTGGTTTCTGCGTCAAAGTATTTATCTATAAGTATTTCAATTTCTCTTAATTCCATAATTGTGCATTTTAGTTAATTCGTCCCTCAGTGCTTTCCTGGCTCTGGATAATGCCACCCTCACTGCCGTTTCGTTCATCTCCATTATTTTGGCAATCTCTTCAAATTCGTATTGCTCTACATCCCGCATTTGCAAAATAAGCCGCTGTTGTTCGGGGAGCGTATTCATTATTTTCTCTGCCCATTCCCATGTGTCGCGGTCTTCGGTTTGCTTTTGCAGTCCCGGTTCACGGTCACTGTAGTTTGAGTGTACTAACCGCAATTCGGTAGCCCTTTTAGACTTTAACTGATCCAGGCAGTAGTTTTTTGTTATTGTCATAGCCAGGGCTTCCACACTCGAATAGTTATCCAGCTTAGCCTTATTTTTCCATAACCTTACCAAAACTTCCTGAGTAGCATCTTCGGCTTCTTCGTTACTAACTAACAGCCGTTTTGCCAGCCTGAAAACACGGTCTTTAAAAGGAGTAATAATATTTACGAACTCCGTTTGATTCATAATAATTTGCTATCGTTGTTTGCGGTTTTATAATAGGAAGACGAATACCCCTGTTTTTTGTTACAAATAATATTAAAAATATTAAATTTACGTTTTATACTTAAAACTGCTATATATGAAAAAGATAAGTATTGCCCTTAGCTTACTGCTTATTTCTGCTTTTGCCCTGCAAAGCTGTGAAGATATGGACGATAATGCCGTTCCGGTAAACGATTTTATATGGAAGGGGCTTAACCTGTATTATTTATGGCAACCGGAAATCCCAAACCTTGCAGACGACAGGTTTGGTAACCAGGGAGAGCTTAATGCCTTTTTACAAAGCTATTCCAGCCCTGAGAGTCTTTTTAACAGCCTTTTATATGTAGATCCAACAAACCCTGCCAAAAGCGACAGGTTTAGTGTTTTAGTACCCGACTATAACGTACTGGAAGCTGCCCTACAGGGTGTAGCTAAAAGTAACGGAGTAGAATTTGGACTTGTGTATACCGATGCTTCACAAACCAGCATATTTGGATATGTACGTTATATATTACCCGATAGTGATGCTTCTACTAAAGATATTCAACGTGGCGATATATTTTATGCTGTAGACGGAACTCCCCTTACACCTGCCAACTACAGAAGTCTTTTAGCTGCCGAAAGTTATACCTTAAATCTTGCCGATTATAATGACGGGACTATTACCCCAAACGGTGAAGAGGTTAGCCTTACCAAATTTCAATATGGTGAAAACCCGGTTTATTTTTCCGATGTGGTATATAACGAAGGCGGTAAAACTATTGGTTACCTTATGTACAATGGTTTTTTTAGCAGCTATGATAACGAACTGAATACTGCTTTTGGTAACCTTGCAGCACAGGGAGTTAACGAACTGGTGCTTGACCTGCGTTATAACGGAGGCGGATCGGTACGTACGGCAACCTACCTTGCCAGCATGATTACAGGTCAGTTTGAAGGACAGCTACTGGCTAAAGAACAGTGGAACCCTAAACTACAGGATTACTTTGAAAACAATAACCCAAATGCACTGGTAAATAACTTTGCCGGAGCGTTAAGTGACGGAACAGGAATTAATCATCTTAACCTTAATAAGGTATATATACTTACAACAGGAAGTACGGCTTCTGCCAGTGAACTGGTAATTAACTGCCTTAAACCTTATATTGATGTAGTACAGATAGGTACTACTACCATTGGTAAAAATGTCGGATCGGTTACATTATATGATTCTGCTGATTTTTCTAAAAATGATGTAGACCCAAGTCACCGTTATGCTATGCAGCCTCTGGTACTTAAAATAGTAAATAAAAATAACTTTGGCGACTATGAGGAAGGTATAACCCCTGATATTGAGATGCCTGAAGATTATGATAACCTTGGCGCAATAGGAAACCCTGGCGAACCATTACTGGCAACTGCGATTGGCCAGATTACAGCTAACGGACGAATGATGCCGCAACAACCTGCAAGAGAACATAAAATATTTAAAACCTCTAAAACCATGCAGCCATTTGGCGATGAAATGTATATTGAAGAGGTACCGCAAAATTTAGGTCATCTTATAAAAAAGCTACCATAATAAAATTCGAAAGGCTTCCCTAGGGAAGCCTTTCTTTTTAAACATAAACAAAATTACTTTATTTTAGCTAGTAATTTAATTGTTAAAGTAGAAACTGTTAGGTCCAACTCCTACTACGTGTGTGCTTATTAATGTACCATTAGTACCGTAAATATAAATTTCGCTGTCTGAAGCAAAGTCACCGCCATCAGCAATGTATACCTTACCTTCACTTACATTAAACCCATACATTGCACCCCATTGAGAACCTGACTCATAGCTAAATAAAGCTTCTGTAGGCAATGTTGTTGAGTTCAAAGATAAGCTATAAACGCTAGTTCCGACAGTATAGTATATAGAATTATCAGAAATTGTAAGATTTTTTGCACCAGACATCTCAGCAGTAAGCTCAATAGTACCGCTAACTGTATTGTTTGCCAGGTTTATTCTGCTTATTTGAGTATCACCCATTACATATAAAGCACCATCTTCTTCGTCAAAAGAATTTGGAGAATCACCAAGTTCAACAACTGCTTCAACAGTATTGTTTGCAGGGTTGAATACAGTTACCGATGTTCCGCTGCCGTAGTATCCGTTAGTAATGTAAAGCTTACCGTTTTCTGTAAGTACTCTTTCGGCATAATTGTTAAGTTCTACTGTAGATGTAGTAAAGCTTGCAAGATCAATCACTGTTAGGAAATCATCCGGATCTGCATAATTAGATGTGTTAGTAATATAAGCCTTACCGTTAATAACCGCACCATAACGAGGGTTACTGAAATCAGTTTCGATACTTGCAACAAATTCAAAAGTATTTCTGTTTACTACAGTTACTTTATTTGCCTGACCCGAAATGATAAATGCATAATCATCACTAAAGAACATTGACTGCAAATAAGTACCTATAGCAGGAGCATCAGGGTTTACAGCAGTAAATATATCCTGCTCTACAGTACCGTCGTTACCAATAAAAGACACAGTACCTGTAGACGGGTTACTGTTACCTTCGTTTAGTACAAAAGTTCCGTTCTCATAAGCACCGGAAGCAACAGATACGTTATCGTCGTCACTGCTACAGGATACAAAAAATAAAGAACCGGCCAATAAGGCAAATAATGAATTCTTAAGTTTCATAATAATAGTTATTAAGTTTAAGTTAGAGTTTTAAAGTGAAATAAAAATTAAAGTTTCTGCCTGGCATTTGCCTGCTGTCTACACTAACATAATCAGCATTCCAAACATTAAGCACCTGTGCTCCCAGTTTATAAGTAGTCGTTTTTCCAAAAGTATATTCGGCACCTAGGTTACCTGTAGTATAGGCATCTATATTGTACCTCGAGTTATTGTCCGATCTTGTAAACACCTCTCCGGTATATAAAAACTGATAGTAAGCAGTAAGTTTATTATATGCGTAAGACAGCGTCCCCGATCCTTTATGATAAGGCACATATATAAGCTGGTTACCGGTGTCTTCGTTTTCGCTACGGGTATAACCATAAACTGCGGTAAGCCCCAATTTGTGTCCGTTAAATTCCCTATTGTATTTAAATACCGTTTCTATACCATAGGTTTTAACCCTGTCGGTATTTTGTGGTCGCCACACACTACCCGTAGGCAGCCAGCGCAGCATATCTTTAAGTTTTATATAATACCCCGTTACGGTTAGGCTGGCATTTTTAACGGTAAACTCATTACCTATTTCTCCCTGTATTGAGCTTTCGGGTTTCAGGTCGGTATTACCGCTACCCTGCCAGTATAAATCCTGGAAAGTAGGTATCCTGAAGTTTTTAGATCCGTTTACCCTTAGCATGTAAAAATCGGAAAAACGATATTTTGCTCCTGCCGAATACAAAAACGGACTCTCATAATTATTAGTAGCCTCTTTTCTTATACCCGCCTCATACATTAATTTGTCAGTAACCGAATGACTAAACAGTACGCTAGCCGAACCTATATGCCTTTCGGCACCCTCAAGATTGGAACCATACCCTTTGGTTTGGGTAAAGTTCAATACCGAGTTTAGCTTCATTTTACTGTTAATTTGGAAGAGCAGGTCGTACTTCCCTATTATAGATTCTGATTTTCCGTAGGTATAATCGTCTTTATAAATATTATCAAAATACTTGTACTTCTCACTCAGGTAAGCAGCCTTTAGTTTTGAGGTAAACCTGCCATAATAGCCTGTCCACTCCAGCATGTTCCTTGTATCAAAATTATCATACTTCGTTCTTGTTTCCGATGGAAATATGAGCGAGAAATGCCTTTCCCCATCAAACAGGTAGCCGTAATAGGTAAGGACATTTTTTTGATTGATTTTATACCCCACTGTAGCCGAGGCACTGTTGTTATAATACTGCCCGTTAAGATTATGCCCCTCCTTACCTACGTAATCATAATCGTTATCAGAGCTGTTTCTGGTAAAGCTAAGGGATGCGCTAAACTTATTTGTAGCCATTGTCCCTGCATAATGCAGTCCAAGTGTATTAAAGCTGCCGAAGTTTGCCCTAAGCTCGTTAGTGAATTTTTCTTTATACTCAAGTTCGTTGTTCAGGTGAATACTCCCGCCTATGGCACTACTACCATAAATAACACTTCCGCCTCCTGCCCTAACATCTATGGCATTAAAGTCGCGGGTATTTATTACGTTAAAGTCAGTTTGCCCTGTTAACTGGGAGTTTATGTTTATACCGTTCCATATCACAGCAGTTTGCTGAGCGGTTGTTCCCCTGAATGACGGAGACGAAACCATACCCAGTCCGTTTTCCTTAAAATAGATGGTGGTATTGTAGTTTAAAAATGAAGTAAGTGATGATTGATTTATCCCGATAACCGAATCGTTTAATACCAGTACCTGCTGCGTATTTGAAAAATCACGCAATTGCGTGTCTGATATTATCACCTCTTTTAAAGGGACAATAGTATCCTGCTGCGCCCAAAGCTGATGGCACAATACAAGAGTTAATACAAGGATGAGTCTGTTAAATGTCATAATTTCCAGAACCTTTTTTCCCGAAGGTTCGATAATTGTTAACACTAAAGGCAGGTCTCCTGGCTTGCGTACTGTTGTTTACCTTCCCACCCATACAGGCAGTGGCTCGCAGTTAACAACAGCCTCCCAAAAGGGATATAGCTTACAGTTGCGGGAACAGCTCAGGTATTGCACCTGATTCCCTTTTAATACAGTGTGCGGCCGGCACACTATAACCTAAAGTTGGGTGCAAATATAGGATTAATATTGAAATTTATACATTTGCAGCAGCTTAATATTTGTTATGAAAATCTTACACTACCCTATTCTTCTTTTTTTATTACTGGCAGTAACAGGCTGTAAAAAACAGGAAAAAGCACACGAAGAAACTACCGAAACTGTAGAGAATTCAATAGTTTACGCCAGCGGACTGGAGTTGTACAAACACCCCGGTTATACCATAGTAAAAGTGACCAACCCGTGGCCTGATGCTACGGAAACCTTCACTTATGTTATGCAGAAAAAAGATGCTGTTGTGCCCGATAGTCTTAAAAAATATACTACTGTACAGGTACCGCTGCAATCAATTGTGGTGACTTCAACCACACACATACCGGCAATGGAAATGCTTGGTGTGGAAAACACTTTAGTAGGCTACCCCGGTACTGACTTCATTTCAAGCGAAAAGACAAGAAAACGTATTGATTCGGGACTGGTTAAAGACGTAGGTCAAAACGAAGGACTGAATACCGAAATTATGATTGACCTGTCCCCCGATGCTGTTGTGGGCTTTAGTATAAGTAGTAACAACAAATCCATGAACACCCTGCAAAACAGCGGGCTAACCGTTTTATACAATGGTGACTGGACCGAGCAAAGCCCGCTTGGAAGAGCCGAATGGATTAAGTTTTTCGGGGCACTTTACAGCAGGGAAAAAGAAGCCGATATTATTTTTAAACAGATAGTAAAAGATTATAATGAAGCTAAAAAAATAGCACAAAACACTACCGAAAAACCTACTGTTATGGCAGGCGCAATGTTTCAGGATCAATGGAACCTGCCACAGGGAGGAAGTTGGGGAGCGCAGTTTTTAAAAGATGCCAATGCCGACTATCTTTGGAAAGATACAGATGGGACCGGAAGTCTTAGCCTCTCCTTTGAAACCGTATTGGATAAAGCCGAAAATGCCGAATATTGGATTGGACCAAACAGCTATACATCTCTTAACGAAATGACTGAAAGCAACCCGCATTATGGGCAGTTCCGGTCATTTAAAAACAAGAAAGTATATTCCTTTGGTACTAAAAGAGGTCCAACCGGAGGATATGTATATTATGAGCTTTCGGCCACAAGGCCAGATCTTGTTTTAAAAGATCTTATCAAGATATTTCACCCGGAACTGTTGCCGGATTACGAACTTTACTTTTTTGAAAAATTAAACTAATCCACCGTGCTGTACACCAAACGATATACACTTATTTTTATACTGCTTGGCATTAGCCTTGTGGCGCTGTTTTTGGTTAATATCAGTTTGGGATCGGTTAGTATTCCCCTCAGGGAAGTGTTTAACAGCCTTATTGGCAAAGGTGCTTCAAAGTCGGCATGGGAATATATCATAATCAACTACAGGCTTCCTAAAGCGCTAACTGCAATTATTGTGGGCATGGGGCTGTCAATAAGCGGATTGCTTATGCAAACGCTCTTCCGCAATCCATTGGCAGGGCCTAGTGTTTTAGGCTTGAGTTCGGGAGCCAGCCTTATGGTAGCCATTGTTATTTTAGGTGCCGGGATTGTACCTGCCGTAGGTAGTTTTTTCTCATCGTCATACGGACTCGTACTTGCCTCTACCCTTGGTAGTTTACTGGTATTACTGGCTGTATTGATAGTAGCACAAAGGCTAAAAGATACAATGGCAATACTAATTGTAGGTTTAATGTTCGGGAGTTTTGCAGGGGCCATTGTAGGTGTACTGTCTTACTTCAGTAATGCCGAACAGCTACAAAAATATACGTTTTGGGCATTGGGAAGTTTAGGTAATCTTTCGTGGGAAAACATCACTATACTATGGAGTGCCAGTCTACTTGGACTTGCTATAGCCGTTACCTGTATTAAACCGCTTAATGCTATGCTGCTTGGCGAACGTTATGCCAAAAGCCTTGGGATAAACTTTAGCCAAACACGCTTTACAATCATACTGGCAACCAGTATTATTACGGGCTGTATTACGGCATTTACAGGACCTATCTCGTTTATAGGTATTGCCGTACCCCATATTGTAAAACTACTGTTTAAAACCAGTAGCCATCTGGTATTATTTTGGGCAACACTGCTTGCAGGTGCTGCCATAATGCTTATTTGCGATACGGTAACCCAATGGCCGGGAAGCAGCTTTGTATTACCTATAAACGGTATTACATCTATAATTGGTGCGCCAATAGTGATATGGCTTTTGTTCAGGAAAAAGAAAGGGGTATTCAGTTAAATTCAAAAAGTGATGGAAACAGTATTAGCGGCAAGTAATCTTAGTATTGGTTATCCTGAAAAAAAACAGGAAGCTATTATTGCACAGCATATTAACCTCAACCTTAAAAAAGGTACGCTTATCGCATTAATAGGTGCCAATGGTATAGGTAAATCTACCCTGCTGCGTACCTTAACCGGAATTCAGCCGCCTATTAGCGGGATTATTCAGCTTAACGGAATTAACCTAACTCAACACAACCCTAAGGAACTGGCTCAAAACCTAAGCGTGGTACTTACCGAGAAGCTTCCGCCAAGCAACCTTACGGTTTATGAACTTATTGCACTGGGAAGGCAGCCTTATACCAACTGGTTAGGCACACTTACCGAAGAAGATAAGCTACAGGTAAAAAGGGCACTTCAACTTACCCAACTTGAGCATCTCGCAGACAGAAAGTATTATGAAATAAGTGACGGACAGTTACAAAAGGTGCTAATCGCCCGTGCCCTGGCACAGGACACGCCTTTTATAGTACTGGACGAGCCTACCACTCACTTAGACCTACTGCATAAGGTAAGCCTGTTAAGACTCCTGAAAAAGCTTACACAGGAAACCGATAAATGCATACTCTACTCCACACATGACCTAGACCTTGCCCTGCAGTTAAGCAGTGAGATTGTTGTAATGACTAAACAGGAAGTAATACAGGACTCTCCTGCTAATTTAATTAGCAACAAGGTTTTTAACAGGTTATTTAATGATGACAGCATAACTTTTGATGCTGAAAAGGGTGGTTTTACCGTGAAGGAATAAGCACTTTGACTTCGGCTTTTTCTTACGCATTTAACAAAAGCTAAACACAGTCCTCGCCTATTATTCTGTAACTTTACTGTAAACCAATACCTAAATAATCATGGCTAATCAGTTTACAATAACCTATCCGGGTGATAAAACAAGTCTGCTAAACAAGATAAAAAGTTCTATAGGCGACAAGGGTAATCTTGCCGGAGACGACCAGCACGGAAATTTTGAAGGCAGTACCCCTTTGGGAAAATTCTCGGGTTCCTATAGTATAGATGGAGATGATATTACCATAACCATTGATAAAAAACCAATGCTTATATCCAACAGCAGGATACAGGAAGAGTTTGAAAAAGCCTTAAACGACAAATAATATGCATAAAATTACCTTACTTATACTATTTATATGTACAACTATAAAGGCACAACCTCCTTTAATGGAACTACACTCAAATGGTTTTGATCCTGTAGAGGTAAGTATCCCCTCCATACCTGTTGAGTTATTCATAAAAGCGACCGATACATGGGCTTATGAATATAACCGACTTAAAAGCCCGGTGGATGTTACTAATGTAACTGCAAATACTATAACCATTAGTGCCTATAAGAAAAACGCCTTTTATTACCGTAACCGTGGCGAGGCTTTCTTTTACAAAATACGCTATACCATGACCATTACTTTTCATGTTAACAGCTACACTCTTGACTTTAAAGTAGGTGATATTTATACCGACGGAGACGTACTGGTTGAATACAAACTTCCTGATTATTTTACCTCATCGGGCAAGCTGAAGGACGGTTATAACATGCTGGACGAATCCCTGCAAAAAACAGTAAACGACATAGTGAACTCACACTATAATTTTATTATAAAGTACCAGTAGCTAAGGCTTTGTTAAACCTTTTTGTTTTATGATTCATTAGTAGTAATATTATAATAACAACCTAAAAAAACAAAAAGCTATGTCACAGGAAACAAAAAATAACCCTAAGGATTTAGGTTCAAAAAAGATAGACAACCATCAGAAAAACGAAGGCTTTAGCGGAGAAAACCTACCCAATAATTACAATCCCGGCAGCCGCTTTTTAAATCCTGAAACCGAAAAAGATGAAGAAGGCAATAAGGAACTTCAAAAACGCGCCCGCGATGTAAACGAGGGAAAAGCAGTACCGGTTAGTCAAAGCGATAAAACCGTGAATGATAAAGGTGAAGTGGTAGACAAAAACCGTGGTACCAAAAACGAAACTGAAGATAAGGAAACCGCCGAGAACAGGGATTTCAATTCAGATATTGAAAAAAACCGTTATCCGGCATCACATCCCGAAAACAAAAGAGATCGCGGAAATACAGAACATTAAAAAAGGCAGGTTATACCTGCCTTTTTTGTTTACTCTTCCTCTTTAATAAACTGTATATTGGCATGTAGGTGAATTTCCTCTCCCAGTACCAGTCCGCCTGCCTCTGTAGTATCATTGGCATGGATGTTAAAATCATTTCGGTCAATCTCGCCGCTAATATCAAATCCGGCTCTCATATTACCAAATCCGTCTCTGGCTTCTCCGCCAAACAATACCTTAAACGTAATCTCCTTAGTAACATCTTTAACGGTAAGATCCCCTTTTAAATCATACTTATCGCCATCTATATGGTTAAATGATTTTGAGACGAACTGCATTTCAGGATAGTAATCGGCATTAAAAAAATCGGCCGACTTCAAATGCTCATCCCTTTGTTCATTATTGGTGTCTACACTGTATACGTCTATAGTCAGCTTAAAGTCTGCATCAGTAAAATCATCTTTTCCGGCATGCATAGTGCCCGAAAATAACCTGAAATGCCCTGTAACATTAGCAATAAGCAAATGCCTTATTTTAAACTGTATATCGGAGTGAGCCAAATCGAGAATCCATTTTGCTGTTTTCATAATTATATGTGCTTTAAAAAAAACTGGTTAATAGTGATAAATGATGTTTTTATAAGTAATACCTTATAATACACTACTAATTTACTCACTATTGTATACTGTTTTACAACTCATTGCGTGAATTGTTTGTTAAACTTTCCTTTATATATGCTAACTCTCAAAATGCTAACTGGCTACCAGTAGCGGGGTTAAGGACTTTGTTAAAGGTTTTTATAACATTTTGCATAAAAATGAGTGTTAATTAACTTCAATATCAATAAGTTATGACTGAACTTTGTATACATCAACCTAAAGGAATAATATTATGAGTAATAAAGATAAAAATCAAACTCCGGCACCTAAAGTATCAAGCGGCAAGGATTTGAGCGAGAAGAAAACTCCTGAGTTGAAAAAGAATTTTAAAAATGCCGAAAAGGGTGCTTCGAAAAAGGAAAATCAACCTGACAATTAAAATTAAAACCAGTATTAATATTTAAATGTAAGTGTTATGAGTACCGAAAAAAGCAACAACATATATACAGGGCAAATGGGAAACAGGCCAAGCGAACCTATAAGAGCCGGTGGGCGTAATGCTGACAGGAGTTATTATAAGGACCAAATGAACAGTGGGGCTTTTATTGCCCATAACATAAGTCAGGGAAGGGATGTACGTTCCAGAACGTATAACGAAGCCGAACAGACCTGGAAGGAACAGCAAAAGCCCAACCCTGATAATAAACAATAATACAAAGCCCTTAAGGGCTGCAACATAGGATATAGGATAAGAGAGTTTTTTGTGTGGTTCTAAACTATCTATTTCTAAAGAAGCCTGCTGTTTAGCAGGCTTCTTTTATTATACGCGTTGATTATCGGCTTTCCAGTTTTTTATTGATTTTTTAATTGCTTTAGAATCGAGGTTATCGGCTATTGCTTTTTCCAGCAGTGCCGGCATTTCCTCATCGGGGGCAAAACGCAGGGCAAACAACTGCCCTTTGCTTAGCTTATCTTCATAAGGTTCAAGGCGCTGCCCTGTAGTAGCAAAATAGCGGTAACGCAGTTCCTGTAGTACAATCCTGTCCTGTAAAGTTAAGGCATAGTGCTGCCTTAGCATAAACGACAATAGGGTAACCGAAAAGAAAGCCAGAAACAGGAATACCCATATAAGCCAGTTTTCATTATCAAATGAATGCCCCACACAAAATCCCATCACTAATAACATTACAGGGTAAAATACAAAATGATGTGGGACATAATACCTTACATGGTTTTTATAATTCTGTTCCATTTTATTTTATTCTATTCCTTTAAGGAAGTTTACAATACGCGAAGCGATTTCCTTCTGTCCATCCTGTGATGTAAGATATTGCCTGTCGTTTTCATTTGAAAGGAATCCCATTTCAAACAATATACCCGGAGCTTCTGTATTTTTAAGTATATAAAATCTTGCTTCTTTTACAGGAGTCACTTCAAATCGGTCGCTCATTACTTCTGATAGTTTTGCAGCATATTCCTTTGATTTCTGATTTTGGGCAACATCCTGACCAACAAAAAATTCCATTCCTGATTTATCCGATTTATCGGTCATATTAATGTGCAGGGATAAAACCAAATCAGGCTTAATATTATTGATAGTTTCAACCCTGTCTGTCAGTTGCTGAAACTCATCATTATTTCTGGTAAAGTGAATTACCACTTCTTTATCATCGTTAAGCTCCTTTACTTTTTGGGCGATAGATGCTACAATATCTTTCTCTAAAAAGTCATCATGCTTAGCTCCAAAATCTTTACCACCGTGACCAGCATCTATAACAACATTGATTTTTTGGGTTTCAGTTTCCGGTAATGCAAAAGCAAAACAAACAATTACTGCCATTGCAGCAAGGTTTCTAATAAGGTGTTTTTTCATAAGTAGTTGGTTTTTATGGTTACTATATATACAGTACAACATCAAAAATAACGAAAAAATTGTGTACATCTGTAGGAAATACAATACTTTTAACGGAGCCTTATACCATTTTCACTGGCTTCCATTAGTTTTTCAAGCCTTGAAATTTTGGTTTTTTCCTGTTTGGCAGATATAACCCAGTGTTTCATTAAATTTTTATAGTAAGGTGGCTGATTGTTAAAAAACGCCCATGCTTTTTCGTTCTGTTCAAAAATACTTGTATGTTCAACACTAAACTCGGCAGGAGCTTTCCTTTCATGGCAATATATTTTAGATCGGTCTTCATTAAGCTTTTCATAGGCAGCAATCCCCATAGGAAAAACCCTTCCTAACTGTAGCTGTTCTTCCATCTTCTTAACGTTTACAGCACTCCACACACTGTTGGGACGGCGTGGCGTAAACCTTATGGAATAAGCTTCTTCACTTACTGTACGTCTTATCCCGTCTATCCAGCCAAAACATAAAGCCTCATCTACCGATTCAGGCCAGGTGATACTTGGCTTTCCTGTACCCTTTTTATAATAGCCCACAAGTAGTTCGGTTTTTACCTCATGGTGTTTTTCAAGCCATTCCCTAAAGTGGGCCGGAGTTTCAAAAAAGTGTAATTCCATAAGCCCGGTATTAAGAAAGTATAGGTATGATTTCGTTAAGCTTTTTAATCTCATAGAAATTATCGTGCTCAATTTCGTGGTCTATCATTTCGTGTGCCCAGGTAGTTTTAAACGGAACATGACAGGCATATCCGCCAATATTAAGTACCGGCAGCACGTCTGACTTTAATGAGTTCCCAATCATGAAAAACTCATGTGGTTCTATATCAAGCCTTGAAAGCAGTTTGTTATAATTGAGTTCTTTTTTATCGGCCATTACTTCTATGTGGTGAAAATAATGCCCCAGTCCGGAATCGTGTAATTTGCGCTGTTGATCTTTAAGGTCACCTTTTGTAGCCACAACCAGCCTGTACTTGCCCTGTAAAGCTTTAAGAGTCTCTTCTACCCCATCCAGTAACACAATAGGTTTTTGCAGGAGTTCTTTCCCAAGGTCTATAATTTTTTGAATGTGCTTTACGCTAACCGTCCCGTCTGATACTTCAATGGCTGTTTGTATCATGCTCAGTATATAACTTTTTATACCATAACCGTAAAGCGGAAGATTATCTACCTGATGTTTAAAAACGGCTGCCGAAAGGCTTTGATGGGATAGGTAGTTTTCCATCAAACCGCAAAATTTCTTTTCGGTTTCCTCAAAATAGGGTTCATTAATAAACAGGGTGTCGTCGGCGTCAAAAGCGATTACTTTAATGGATTTCATGGCGTATGATAAGGGTTTTCTACAAATTTACAGATTTTAACCTCATCACACCACACTTATCTCACCCTTATAAGTTCAAACATACCGGGGTACTCCACTACCAGTCCGTTATCATCAAAAATAATCTCCGCCTCAAAGTCTTTTAGATTATCAAATCTATACAGCCTGCTGCCTAAACGGGTATACTTTTGCCGCTCACGGCGCACTTCATTTTGCAGCACATCAATATAAATAACACTCAGTTCGGTAGTTTCGCCCTCGGCAAGTTGCAGTCCGTTTACCGGAAGTGTATTGGTAAACGGCGAAATAGAAATATCCACATAATTACAGCCCTCAAAATTAAAATGAGGCAAATTCTTTTTACACTTCCAGTGTCCGTTTTTATCCAGAGAAAGTGCATGTTTATAGGTATTATCGGCTATACTGGCACTTATTTCAAACGACTGAACCTGCCAGTCCCTGTTAAGCTGTAACCAGTATTCAACATATACGGGCTTGTTTTTCGCCCAGCCTTCAATTTCAGAATGTACCATGATACTCGCATCATGATAATTTACGGCACAGTATTCATCTGTGTCATACATCACCCCCTTCCATAAAATACTCAACTGCATAACCGTAAAAATTAAAAAGCGGTTTTGACATGTGTATCAAAACCGCATCTAATTTACTATTTTTCAGCCAGATAATCAATGAGAAAAGACACAGAATTACCTCCTTGCCCTTAGAATTCCAACTTTATTCCCCGAATCGTTCATCAACACCCCACCATGACCTATATACAGGTTGGTATCGGCATTATCGGTAAGCATCATTTTATAGCCCGCTTTGTTAGAACGTACCAGTTTTGCTACCATATACACCTTATCCTTATCCACCTGTACAAGGTTTCCTTTTTTGGTTAGGTAGTACTCTCCTTTGGGATCTGAACTAAAGTAGGCATCGCTGGCTATATTATTATTGTATTTAGCACTTTGCTGAATTTTATCGGCTCTTGTTGGCTGCGTTTTTATTTCTACCTGCTTAGGCTTAGTAGGTGCTTTTACTATAGGTTTAGTTTCCGGTTTTGGCTTTGGGCTGGTTGTTTTCACCTGTGCAACTGCTGCCGTATTAGCCTGAGAGTTTCCGTTTGCCCTTGTCCAGCCTGTTGCTATGGCAACCAACCTGTCTCTTTTTGGCGGATGCGTATGCGAACCCTTTATGCTGGCTATGGTTTCCATAACTGCCTGGGCATCGGTAAGGCTTGCTCCCAGTTTGTTAAGTACAAAGCCCGAAAACTCATCGGCATCCAGTTCGGTTTGTGGCCTGCTGCCTACCTTATCAAGTGTATGTCCGTTAAGGTGGTGTCCTATTTCATGTGCCAGTATGCTTACGGCCGCCCAGTCGCTACCGCTTACCGTATTGATGCTCGACATGAATTTAGGATTGTATAGAATGTATCGCTTACCCTTTAGCACTACTGCAGCTGCATTTGGTACATTGGCAGCGCGCAGTTCAAAATTGGCTTTTAACCCAATTACCGACATGATGTTTTTTATTACCATTTCGGCTTTTGCATCAGGTTTATAGGCATGTATATCGCCCGTAACCTTTTCGCCATAATAACTGCACATTTGAGTATATTTTGCCGATGTAAATACCTTTTGTGCATGTACTCCGGCGGCATTACATAGGGCTACGATAAGTAGTAAGGCTTTTAAAATCTTCATAGGCCAGAGAGAAAATAAATTTAACATTTGGTTATCAGCTACATAATAGTAACGGAATATTTTTGAGTGTTAGTATGAATTTTAACACCACGGGTACTAAAACGTTTTCTGTTAATGATATGTTAATTCAATAATTAAACAAACGTTTAATTTAAACAATCGTTTAACTTTGTGCCGGAATTTTGAAATTGCAAAACAATGACAGAATACAACGAAAAACAATTAGATATACTCATGGCAGCAGAGAGCCTGTTTGCCAGCGAGGGGTTTGACGGGACATCAATAAGAAGCATAGCAAAGGTTGCAAAAGTCAATATTGCTATGATTTCCTATTATTTTGGGTCTAAAGAAAAAATGCTTGAAGCACTTATTCTTCACCGCACATCTGACATGAAAATGCAGTTGGACAACATTTTTAAAGAAGACCTTACTCCGCTTCAAAAGGTAGAACGCCTTATAGACCTTTACATTTCGCGTATTAACAAAAACAAATGCATGTACCAGATTCTGCACTTTGAACTTTCTACAAAGAAAAGACTGATGGACATGAAGTCGTATGCCGAAGTGAAGCAGCAAAATATGGCAGCCTTTAGGAAGATAATAAGGGAAGGACAGGAAACCGGACTGTTTAAAACAAACATAAACATAGAGCTAATTCCTCCTACCATTATGGGTACCCTTGTGCATTTCCAAATGAACAGACCATTTTTTGAGGCAGAACTGGGAATAAAAACAGATGAAGCCTACGAAAATTATATCAAAAAAGAGTTAACGAGTCACATTAAACAAACAATTAAAGCCCTTTTAGTTCATGAAAACTAAGAATTTACTATTGGGAGCTGCACTGTTTATATCGGGGTTTGCAACATTGCAGGCACAGGAGAAAAAACAGTTAAGCCTTGATGATGCCATAGGCCTGGCAGTTACCCAAAGTACTGAGGCAAATCTTGCCGATACAAAAGTTTCCACTTCAAAATATGAAATGGAAAGCGTAAAGAACAACATTTATCCTGAGGTAAAACTTTCGGGTCAATACCAAAGGCTAACAAACCCTAACGTTACACTAAAACTACCTACCGGCGACAGTAATGATGGTGAAACAGCATCGGGTTCTCCAAAAGTAGACCAACTTATGCTGGGTATGGCTACCGTAGGCATGCCTTTATTTTCGGGCTTTAAGCTTAAAAATAGTGTAGAAGCATCTAAAGATGCTTATAATGCAGAGACTTTTAATGCTGCCCATACCAAAGAGCAAATTGCCATGCAAACCATAGTACTTTATTCTAACCTTTATAAGGCACAGGAGTCGGTTAAACTTATAGAGGAAAACCTTAAAAGTGCTAACCAGCGCGTTACCGACTTTACAGCTATGGAACAAAACGGTATTATTGCCCGTAACGACCTTCTTAAAGCGCAGTTGCAGGCATCAAACATTCAACTGTCGTTAGAAGATGCTAAAAAAACGGTTTCAACTATTAACTACCAGCTTATTACTATGCTAAAGTTACCAGAAGGAACTCTTGTTGAGCCTAACCCGGCTTACTTTGAGAATTCTGAAGAGATGGTTACCGCAGTTACTGCCGAAGAGGCCATTAGCCAACGAAATGACCTTGAGGCACTTAGATGGGAACAAAAGGCAAGCGAGGCTAACGTAAAAGTCGCTCAGGCAGACTACTACCCTACTGTTACACTTTTAGGAGGATATGCAGCCGTTGATATTAAAAATGTTTTTCAGGTTACCAATGCCATTAACTTTGGTGTGGGTGTATCATACGACCTGTCTAACCTGTTTAAAAACAACAAACATGTAAAATCGGCTTCAAGCCGTGCCGAAGCTACTAAGCAACAGGTTGAGTTGCTTACCGACAGGATTAAGGTACAGGTGCAGGAATCTCTTGAAAACTACAACCTTGCCATTAAGCAAAACAGAGTATACACCGAAGCTGTGACCCAAGCCGACGAAAATTACCGTATTGTAAAAGATAAATATGATAACGGCCTTAGTGATACTAACGACCTTTTAGAGGCCGATGTACAACAGCTACAGGCAAAACTTAACGAAACATTCTCCAGAGCAGATATAACACAACGTTACTATGAACTGCTTAACGTTTCAGGAAAATTAATCAATTCATTCAACATTACTCAACAAAATAATTAATATACCTCCTCATGGAAAAAAAGAAAACAAACAAGAAGTTTCTTATCATACTTATAGTACTTGTTGCCGTGGGTGCTACATATGGTACTTATAAATATTTACACTCCCTTGCTCACGAAACTACCGATGATGCACAGGTAGAAAGAAACATGAGCCCTATTATACCCCGAGTAACAGGTTACATCACTAAGGTATATGTAAAAGATAACGATTATGTAAAAAAAGGTGATACCCTTTTTGTTATAGATGATAAAGATTACATCGTTAAGGTGGAAGAAGCTAAAGCCGCTCTTTTGGCTGCCGAAGGTAACCTTGCCGTTGCAAAGGCAGATGTGGGAAGTGCTACAGCAAACGTATCGGTATCTGATGCTAATTTACAATCTACAAAAGGTAACATTGAGGCTGCTAAAGTAAGATTATGGAGAGCTAATAACGACTTTGAACGTTATGAGAACTTATATAAAAACCACTCTATAACTAAACAGCAATTTGAGCAGGCTCAGGCTGCTAAGCAGGAGGCTGAAGCCCAACTGAAAGTACTTGAGCAACAACAGGCAGCAAGCAACTACCAGAAAAATGCGATTATTTCAAAATCAAATGTATCCAACAAGCAAACTGAAGTTGCTGCTGCCAACATTGAGCGTGCTAAGGCTGCACTTAATGCCGCCGAACTTAACCTGGGGTATACAGTGGTTACGGCTTCTGTAGACGGACAGGTATCTGCTGTTGATTTACAACCGGGGCAACTTGTAGCTCCGGGGCAGGCATTATTTTATATTACAGATCACAGCGAAACATGGGTAGTTGCCAACTTTAAAGAAACTCAGCTTAACAAAATGAGAGCCGGACAGAAAGTAGGCATTAAGGTAGATGCTTACCCTGATATTGAGTTTGAAGGTGTTATTACATCATTCTCACCTGCAACAGGAGCAAAATTCTCTCTTTTACCTCCTGATAATGCTACGGGTAACTTTGTAAAAACAGTACAGAGACTACCTGTAAAAATCAATTTAACTGAAAATAACGAGAAAGAAAAAGTAGACCTGCTTCGTCCCGGAATGAACGTTGAAGTAGATGTACACTTAAAATAATATGGCAGCAACAGTAACACAGGATGACAGCCTGGTAGAATATGGCTTTAGGCGGGTAATTATTACCATTACCGCGGTACTGTGTGCCCTGCTTGAAATTGTAGATACTACCATTGTCAACGTAGCGCTAAATGAAATGCGCGGTAGCCTTGGGGCAACGCTTACTGATATTGCCTGGGTAATTACCGCTTATGCCATCGCTAACGTAATTATTATACCAATGACGAGCTGGCTGTCACAACAGTTTGGCCGTCGAAATTATTTTGCCGTATCTATTGTCGTATTCACCATAGCATCATTTTTATGTGGTAATGCTACCAATATCTGGGAACTTGTATTATTCAGGTTCATACAGGGTATGGGTGGTGGTGCACTGCTTGTAACGGCACAAACCATTATTACCGAGAGTTACCCTTCTGAAAAAAGAGGTATGGCACAGGCCATATATGGTATGGGAGTAATTGTGGGGCCTACATTGGGTCCGCCACTGGGAGGTTACATTGTAGATAACTACTCATGGCCTTATATATTTTACATTAACGTACCACTGGGTATTATTGCAACCCTGCTTACCCTGATATATGTAAAGAGCCCTAAGTATGGCGAAAAGATGAAAGCCAACCAGGTGGACTGGTGGGGTATTATTTTCCTTGCCTCCTTTATTGGATCGCTGCAATATGTACTGGAACACGGACAGCAGGACGACTGGTTTGCCGATGGTACTATAGTAACACTAAGCGTTGTAACCGTATTTGGTTTACTTGCCTTTATATGGAGGGAAATGACATACAAGTTCCCTATTGTAAACCTCAGCGTTTTAAAGGACAGTAACCTGCGTATTGGTACGATAATGTGTTTTATACTCGGTTTCGGTTTATATGGCTCTACATTTATAGTACCTATATATACCCAGTCTGTTTTAGGATGGACGGCACTCGAAACCGGTTTATTACTTATACCAAGTTCATTGACAACAGCCTTTATGATGCCTATTATTGGTAGGCTTATACAAAAAGGAGTTCCACAAACTTACATGGTAGCGTTAGGATTCCTTATCTTCTTCTTTTTTACGTTTTGGATGCACAACATCATTACAAACGATACAGGATCAGAACACATGTTTTGGCCACTTATATTAAGAGGTATGGGACTGGGATTACTTTTCGTACCTATTACTACCCTATCGCTTTCTACCCTACAGGGTAAAAGTATTGGTGAAGGTGCGGCCTTTACAGGTATGATGCGTCAGTTAGGAGGTTCGTTTGGTATTGCAATTATTACCACTTTTATCTCACGTTTCAGTCAGCAGCACAGGGTAGACCTGATAGCCCACTTAAACGGAGCCAGTTTTGAGGTACAGCAACGTGTACATCAGTATCAGCTTAAGTTTATGGGTAATGGTTTTTCTGCCAGTGAAGCGTTGGCAAAAGCACACCAGTTACTGGACCTTAATGTTACAAGACAGGCCACTATACTGTCGTACATGGATGTATTTATGTACCTAGGTATTCTGTTCCTGCTTTGTATACCGTTTATACTGCTTGTAAGACGTGGTAAAGGCAAGGTAGACATGAGCGAAGCCATGCACTAAAATTTTAAAACAGCTAAAAAATGAATTCAAAATATAATCATTATAAAGTAACGCTGGAGCACACGCACAACCCAAAAGGTGACGAACTGCAGGAAGCCGTTAGTGTTGAATTTGATAATCACGATAACATTTTCAACATTATAAAAATACTACAGGAAAAAAACCTTTTTAGCAGCGATAGTGAAACAGCCGAGTTTGCCATAGGACTTAAAATGTTTGGGGAAGTAATGCTAAGAAACAGGGAAAACCCTTTGTTTAGCGAGCTATCTCCGGCTTTTAAAGCCTTTATGATGAAACTCAAATCAACATAAGAAAGGTTAATTGTTTGATTATTTATAAATTGTTTTGGTTATTACACCTTTGCCTGGTGTGTTCAAACAAAAAACTCCGAAGACCTGTCTTCGGAGTTTTTTTATGTTTTTATTTCACCGTTACCTTGTAAACACCAGCTTATTCCCTTTAGAGAGGCTGGCATCAAACTTATAGCCTTCGTAATCAAAACCTTTAAGTCCGTTTAGGGATCTAACGTTATTATCTATTATGTAGCGTACCATCATCCCCCTAGCCTTTTTGGCAAAAAAGCTTATCATTTTTAATTTACCGTCTTTATAGTCCTTAAACTCCGGAGTAATTATAGGGACTTTAAGTGCTTTTGTATCTACGGCATCAAAGTATTCTTTACTTGCCAGGTTAATAAACAATTCGTCGTCTTTAAGTTCATCGTTTAGAGCCTGTGTAATAGTCTTTTTCCAAAACTCATACAGGTTCTTACTGCCCTCTACAGGCATTTGAGTACCCATTTCCAGTCGGTAAGGCTGTATCAGGTCGAGCGGTTTTAAAAGTCCGTAAAGGCCTGATAATATCCTTAAACTATCCTGAAGCTTATTTAGTTTGGACACAGGAATAGTATAGGCATCAAGCCCTGTGTATACATCTCCGTTAAAGGCATACACGGCAGGTCTTGCATTTTTTGTGGTAAAAGGCGTATGCCAGTCCTGATTGCGTTGCCAGTTCAAATCGGCAAGCTTTTTGCTTATACTCATTAGCTTACTAAGTTCATCGGGCGACTTTTCTTTTAACACATTATGTATCAGTTCACTTTGTGATAAAAAGGAAGAATCAGAATGTTTTCTTGTAGGAAGTTTTGTATCAAAATCCAGCGATTTTGCGGGAGATATAACTATTTTCATATACTAATTTGTTATCTTTCAAAGTTAGTAATTGTAACATTATCGGCAAAACATATACGTATAACATAAAGGAGTAGTTTTATGCTCCGCCAAACCATTAACCAACTAAAAAAATGACAGATTACATTATAAGGACAGAGCACCTTACTTTTCATTATTCCAAAAACAGAAAAGCTCTCGACAATGTTTCTCTAAACATCCCAAAAGGTTCCATATATGGCTTTTTAGGGCCTAACGGAGCCGGGAAATCAACTACCATGCGCCTGCTAACGGGCATACTGCCACAGCAGGACAAGTCCATTTACCTTTTTAATCAGCCTTTAAATGAGCAGCTACCCAAAGCTTTTGACCGTGTTGGATCGCTTGTGGAAAGTCCGGCATTATACCTGCATCTTAGCGGGTATGATAACCTTAAGTACATAGCAAAACTACGCAATGTTCCTGAAAGCAGGATTAACGAAGTATTGGAACTGGTGGATCTGCAAAGGGATGCTAAAAGAAAAGCTAAGGCTTACTCCCTAGGTATGAAACAACGTTTGGCCATTGCAATGGCATTACTGGACGAACCGGAACTTTTATTACTGGACGAACCTGTAAACGGACTGGATCCTAACGGTATTCAGGATATACGAAAACTGCTGGTAAGGCTTAATAAGGAAAAAGGGGTTACTATTTTCGTATCAAGCCACCTGCTTGCTGAAATTGAGAAAATGTGTACTCATGTAGGGATTATCAGTAAAGGGAAAATTCAGTTTGAAGGTACTATGGAAGAGCTTTCCAAAAAATCAGGATTGTGTAAAATACGCATCACTGTAAAAGATGCCCAACGCTGGTATGATGAACTGACAAAGGAAAACCCTACCGTACAAATGGATAATAATACTCAGTTTTCCCTTGAGCTTCAAAACCGCGAGGAGATTCCGGCATTTACAAAACAACTTGTAAATAAAGGTGCCGAGATTTATGAGATTAAAATCCTTGACGGCCTTGAAGAATGGTTCATGGCACTTGTAAACTAACTATAACCTTACCAACACATATAATAATGCAAAATTTTATAACTGCCCTAAAAGCAGAACACCTTAAAAGAAAAAAAACGGGAATATACCTTACCGCCATCATACTTGGGGCATTTATTCCGTTAATATATGCGATAGCCTATATTATTCAGAATGAAACCCTAAAACCGGGATTACCTTATAACATATATGTAAAAACACTGGAAATTATAACAGGATCTTTTACTGATTTCTTTTTACCATTGCTAATACTTATTTCTGCCAGCAGGCTAACTCAGCTTGACCATAAAAACGGTGGCTGGCAGCTAATGGAAACACAACCCTTAAAGAAAACATCCATATACTTTGCAAAATACACTCAGCTAATTTTAGTGACTTTTGTTTCTATACTCGCTTTTATTACTGCATCCTATCTTGGCTCGGTACTTATTAGTTTATTTATTGATATACCTGATAATGTGAGTGTAAGTTTTGATTTTGGGCTTTCCTTTTGGCTTATGGTAAGAATGTTGCTTGCCGCCTTACTATTTGCTTCGGTACAATATGCTGTATCAGTATTACTACCTAGCTTTATATGGTCTATGCTAATTGGGCTTTTCCTTCTGTTAGGATATATGATAGCCGTTAACTTTCAGGTATTCCCTGATTGGTTCCCGCTGGAAACCCTAAAAAAAGCAGGAACTTATCCTAAAGGAAGCGACTTGGGTTATTGGATTACCTATTCGGAAGTTATAAGTGTACTAAGCAGTTTTATTGTACTGTACATAGGCTTTATGTGGTATAAATATAAAAGTGCAAAAAAAGCTTTTGTAAATCCTGCAGCAAGAATAGGAGCTTTAGCAGGAGTACTAATTGTTTTTGGCGGTGCAACCTGGTATATGACAACCTCAAATACTATGTCCCCCTACTCAAAAACGGTAATTAGCGGTACGATAGAAAGTACTACACCTATAGATAAAATATACCTGGCAGATAACTTTATGGGCGATACGCTTGCCGAAATAAATATTAGTGAAGGTAAATTTCATCAGGTAATAAACAATGATTTCCCCCTTGATATCTATCATCTTAAAATAGGTCAAAGTATAGCTAATGTAATTTTAAGCAACAAGGACAGTATTTTTGTAAAGCTAAGAATTAATAAAGAAAAAGGAGAAATTGATTACTATGGCACCCGAATTGCAGAAAACCAGTATATTAAAAATAAAAGGGAAAACCTACCTTGGAGTTCTGTCGCTTATGACTTAGACCAAAACCGTAATCTTGACAAGCCTGCTAAGTTTATTGACCACCTGATTTCAGAATGGAAAGAAAGCATCAATAAATCGGATAATTTTAAAACGGTTGATAACTATGTTCCGCGTGAAGACTATAAACTTCAAAATAAAAAGCTGTTAACCATTACTTACCTTAACTACTGGAACGATTTTGTAAAAAAACGTAAGGCATTATACCCTGAAGAAAAAACAGAACCTACAGAAGAAATCAAAGAGATGATTGCTACTGTACCTCTTAACGATGAAGGGTTATTAAGTAATGAAGATTATTTTACTTATTTAAAAACACAAATAATTGCCGAAAATAAGGAGGAGGTTGATGAAAATACTAAAACGTTACAAGCCATAGAAAAAATGGAAAAAGGCAGTTTTAGGGATAAAATGTTGTACTGGCAACTAGACAAAAGTGTAAAAGAAGCGTCTAACAATGAAGAAAGAAACAGCACACTGGCAAAATACAGTGGTTTGTTTACTCAAAACAATTATGTTGCTAACCTAAATGCCACCAATAAACTTTATGCCAGCCTTGAAGCAGGAAAAGCAGCTCCACAATTTGAAGCTATTGATAAAGACCAAAAGGTATATACCTTAAACGACCTAAAAGGTAAATATGTAGTTATGGATGTTTGGGCTACCTGGTGCGGCCCTTGTGAAAGGGAGCGCCCTAGCTTTGAGAAAATGGCCATTAAATACAAAAATGAACCTGTGCAGTTTGTTGCTGTAAGTATGGATCGAAGAATAGAAGACTGGTATGTAGAGGTTAATAACAGGTCTAAATCAGTATTACAGCTACATATTAATGATATTTCTAAATTCAGTAAGGAATACAACACCCAAAGCATACCTCGTTTTATACTAATTGATCCAGACGGGAATTTTGTTAACTCACAGCTTCCTTTCCCTTCAGATGCCAACTTTGAAAAAATGCTGAGGGATGCCTTAGGCCTTGAAGAAGAAAAATAGTTTTTATCTTTGCCCTGATGATCAAGGCAATTAAAAAACATAAAGGTGCTATACTATACGGTTCCAGCCTTGCGTTGCTGCTTTTATTGCTGCGCTGGCTGGAATTTCGTTTTTTGGTACTAAGCACTTCCCTCGATATTTATATTGGCATCATCGCTATTATATTTACCGCACTCGGAGTATGGCTTGCACTAAAGCTATTTAAACCCAAAGCAAAAACAATTATAATAGAAAAAGAGGTAGAAGTATATGTTACTCCCTCCCCTCAATTTGAACGTAATCAAAAAGAACTGGACAACCTCAACCTTACCTCCCGCGAACTGGAAGTACTGGAACTTATGGCAAAAGGAATGAGCAATCAGGAAATTGCTAACGAGCTTTTTGTTTCCCTAAACACAATAAAGACACATTCGGGTAAACTTTTTGAAAAAATGGAGGTAAAAAGGCGTACCCAAGCCGTAGACAAAGCTAAAACACTGAGCATCATACCTTAACACATATCACCCAAAAGTCGTAATTTTATAAAAGACAGTAAAATCACCCGAAAGGATGAGGCTTTTTTATGTGATATTATCCATTTTTGCACCATAAACAAACACTAAAAACAATACAGGTATGACAAAAACTATTCTTACTTACGGTTTAATTGGAGGGGTAATAAGTACCATCGGGTATATTATTACTATACTAACCGGGCACGAGAACATGACCAATGCCATGATTATTGGCTTTGCCTCAATGTTCATTGCTTTCTCCCTAATTTTTGTTGCTATTAAAAGCTACAGGGACAAACAGACTGGAGGTGTGATTTCATTTGGTAGTGCATTCAAAATGGGCGTACTTATGTCGTTAATTACATCTTCCATTTATGTTATTGTATGGCTTATAGCCTTATATAACTTTTTCCCTGATTTTGCCCAACAGTATGGAGATAAGATTGTTGAACAGATGAGAGAGGCAGGAAAAACAGCAGAACAAATAAATGCTCAAATAGCTGAAAATGCAATATTAGTCGAGAATTACAAAAATCCTATAATGGTAATACTGTATACTTACATGGAAATTTTACCAATAGGATTACTGTTTTCGCTACTAGCCGCCGCAATACTTAAAAAGAAACCACAACCAGCTTTATAATTATGGGAAAAGTTACTGGAATAGGCGGATTGTTTTTCCGTTCAAAAGACCATGTTGCTTTAGGCAAATGGTATGAAAAGTATTTTGGCATTAAAACCGTAGGCAGTGGCGAAGTTTGGAAAACCGAAGCAGGTACTACAGTATTTGCCCCTTTTAAAGCCGATACCAAATACTTTAGCGAGCCACAACAGTTTATGGTAAACTTTAGGGTTGATGGACTGGATGAGTTTCTCGAAACACTAAAGGCAGACGGTATAAAGATTGACGAACACCGTGAAGAAATGTCTATGGGGAAATTTGCATGGGTATATGATCCCGATGGTAATAAAATTGAACTATGGGAACCAACTCCCGAAAACGAATGGCGTGACGACGCTTAAAAAAAAGTGCTGTCTTAGGAGTGTTGCCATTTTGAGCGAAACGCAGTGAAGTCGAAAAATCTCTAATAATGATTAAAGATTTCTCCGCAAGGTCAAAATGGAAAACATTACATTTCGCTTTTAAGACAGCTCTTTTTTTTGTACCTCTAAATCATCTATATTTGTTGTAAACACTACACATTTATGGATAGGTATTCCCAAATTAACGAGAGCATTAGCCGCTATGTAACCTTTAGCCAGGAAGAGCTGGATATTTTAAACTCCCTACTGGAATACAGGGAAGTACCTAAAAAAACCATCATGCTGCATGAGGGTGAAATGTGCAACTTTGAGGCTTTTGTAATTAAGGGCTGCATCCGTAAATATTATATTGACTCTAACGGACACGAGGTTATACTTCAGTTTGCCATAGAAAATTCGTGGGTTAGTGATATATCCTTCAGTATCTATGAAGACAGGCCCAGCCATACCTTTATAGAAACACTGGAAGATTGTGAGCTGCTTATTTTCTCTCCCGAGACAAAAGAAGAGCTTTTTAAACAGGCTCCGCGCTTTGAAAGGGCTTTCAGGATATTACTGTACCGCAACCTTGCCGTTACTCAGGACAGGCTCTTTAATACCATAGCAAAAACAGCAATGGACAAATACCTTGAGTTTTTAGACCACTATCCTTCACTACCCCAGCGTGTGGCACAGCACTACATTGCTTCTTATCTGGGCATATCTGCCGAGTTCCTTAGCAAGGTAAGAGCCAAGATTGCCAAAAACTAATTAGTGCTTTAAAACTTTAGACCAATAACTTTCGGTTAAAATGTATTTCTTGTCCTAGTTCAATGTTTTGGGTTTTAGTATTACGCAACTTTGTACTGTGATATTAAAACAACCACTACTATGAACCGTAAAGATTTTATAAAAAAAGGACTGATGGGCACCGGGATGTTCGTTGCTTCATCTGCTGTTGGAGATACGCTTAATAACGATATAGACGAAATAAAACCGTTAGATCCTATAGGCTACAACCATTTGCCTAACGAGGATGCTAAGATTAACGAAAGTACCGTACTGCATAAAGCCAATACCCGCGGGCATGCCAATCACGGTTGGCTGGACTCCCACCATACATTCAGTTTTGCCAATTATCATAATCCCGACAGAATGCACTTTGGCGTACTAAGGGTTTTAAACGATGACCGTGTAGACCCGGGAATGGGTTTTGGTACCCATCCTCACGATAATATGGAGATTATATCCATTCCGCTTGAAGGCGATTTGGAACACAAGGATAGTATGGGTAACACTGCCGTTATTAAAAACGGAGATATACAGGTTATGAGTGCCGGTACCGGAATTTACCACAGCGAATACAACAAAAATAAAGACAGGCTTACCAAGTTCCTTCAAATTTGGGTATATCCTAACAAAAGGAATGTAGCACCAAGGTACGACCAGATAACGCTTAAAGCGGAAGAAAGACACAACAAACTACAACAGATACTTTCCCCAAACCCCGATGATGCCGGAGTATGGATTCATCAGGATGCGTGGTTTCACTTAGGGAAGTTTGACAAAAACAAAACTGTGAAATATGACTTTAAGAAAAAAGGCAACGGTGTTTATGCTTTTGTGCTAAACGGTGACTTTAAACTTAACAATATGTCACTAAACCACAGGGACGGACTGGGCATTTGGAACACCAATAGCATTGCCATTGAGGCTTTGAGCGATGATGCCGAAATATTATTAATGGAAGTCCCTATGACAATTTAATTTTACGTAACTTAATAATACAAAATCAATAACAATTAAATATTAAAAATTATGTCTACAACAAAATGGGTAATAGACCCTTCACATTCAGAAATAGGATTTAAAGTAAAACACATGATGTTTACTAACGTTTCAGGTAGTTTCCAAAAATTTGATGCTTACATTGAAACTAACGGTGACGACTTTGAAAATGCTAAAATAGAGTTTACAGGAGAGGTTGACTCAATCACTACAGGTAGTGCCGACAGAGATGCGCACCTTTTAAGCGCTGACTTTTTTGATGCTGCACAATACCCGCAGTTAACCTTCTCGGCTACTTCATTCACAAAAGAAGATGAAGGAGAATACACACTTAAAGGAGACCTTACTTTACACGGTGTTACCAAACCGGTAAAACTTGACGTAGAGTTTGGCGGACTAGCTAAAGACCCTTGGGGAAATACAAAAACAGGTTTCTCCATTACAGGTAAAATAAACCGTAAAGACTGGGGTCTTAACTGGAACTCAACTCTTGAAGCAGGTGGTGTTCTTGTAGGTGAAGAAGTAAAACTGGCTATCGAACTTCAGTTTATCAAACAGTAATTAGTTTACTTTTATATATGTTTCCTTAAACCTTCGGTCCCTTTAAAGGGACCGAAGGTTTTTTTATTACTGTAATAAAAAACTCCCAACCGTTATAGTTGGGAGTTTATATTTTTAGATTCTTCACTTCGCTATCGCTTCGTTCAGAATGACAATCCGTTAGTAAATCAACAAATAACCAAATTAACAAACCCCATACTATTCCTCTTCGTCAGCAGTATGCGATTTAGAGTAGGTTCTCCATTTATCCAGGCATTCTACCATATCTGCAGGTAGTTCGCTGTTAAAACGCATAAACTCTTTTGTGGTAGGATGTTCAAAACCAAGTGTCTTGGCGTGTAGCGCCTGTCTTGGTAATATTTTAAAACAGTTATCAATAAACTGTTTGTACTTAGTAAACGTAGTACCTTTAAGTATTTTGTCTCCGCCATAACGGGCATCGTTAAACAAAGTGTGCCCTATGTATTTCATGTGTACACGTATCTGGTGGGTACGCCCCGTTTCCAGTCGGCATGATACAAGGGTTACATACCCAAGGCGCTCCAGCACTTTATAATGTGTTACAGCGTGTTTTCCCTGCTCTCCGTCAGGATATACCGCCATTTGCATACGGTCCTTTAAATGTCTGTCTATATTTCCTTCAATGGTTCCCTCATCTTCGGCTACATTCCCCCAAACCAGTGCGATATACTCCCTTTCAGAAGTCTTATCGGCAAATTGCTTGGTTAGGTGTGACATCGCCTGTTCGGTTTTGGCAATAACCAAAAGCCCCGATGTATCCTTGTCAATTCGGTGTACCAGTCCCGGCCTTTCGCTACTGTTCATAGGCAGGTTTTCAAAATGGTAAGCCAGTGCATTTACCAGCGTACCACTGTAGTTACCGTGCCCCGGGTGCACAACCATACCGGGCTCCTTATTTACTATAAGCAATTGGTCGTCTTCATACACTATGTTAAGCGGAATGTTTTCCGGCTCTAAAAGGTATTCGTAAGGCGGATGCTCGAGCAATACGCGAACCACATCATTAGCCTTAACCTTGTAATTGGATTTTACGGGAACATCGTTCACATAAATATTCCCTGCAGAAGCTGCCTGCTGTATTTTGTTCCTTGTGGCATTTTCCACAAGGTTCATTAAAAACTTATCTACTCTAAGCGGTGCCTGTCCCTTTCCTGCCTCAAAGCGATAGTGCTCATATAGCTCATCTTCCGGTTCCTGCTCTGTTATAACCTGACTCATTATTTATTTTTGGTGTATATTATTTATCTTGTGAAGTTCATGGCATATTAGCCCTGTCTTCATCTGAAATGTGGTAACCGGTTTTACCGTCACCCAGTACAAGGTCTACCTTAGATGCCTTTTTGACCTTATCTCCGGCACTTAGCCTTTTACCTTTTTGTCTTACCTCAAGTACTACATCTTCGGCAAGATATGGTTTGTAGGTTATCTCCCCTACTTCAAGACCAACACTTTTCAGGATAGACTCCGCCGAACGTTTTGTTTTCTGTACCAGCTCAGGCAGGTCAATATCGTTATATCCTCCGGCATTAAGCTTAATGTATATTTTCCTGTTTTCCTTTACGTTTACCTTAGGTAACGGATCCTGCTGTACAATAGAGTACGGAGGGAAATCAGGCCTGTAGTCTACAGTATCTAAAATCACATAGTTAAGTGTAAGCGCCTCAAGCTCTTTTTCTGCCTTATCAACCGTTTGTTTGGTCAGGTCCGGCACAGGGATTTTCTGATCGTGATTGGTATAATAATTAAGCCATTTCATAACGGCAATTACAAGCAAAACAGTAATTACAACGGCTATAATTATCTGCTTTAAAAATGCTTTACTGGTCAAAAAGTTTTTAAGGCTCATCTACTATGATTTTTGGCAAAGATATAAATAATACTAAACTTTATAAGTTTACACAAATAATGATATTTTTGTGTTAGCAAAACCTAATATTTAACGCAGTTAGAATGAAAAATGTTGCCATTATCATGGGCGGATATTCCAGTGAATATCAAATTTCCCTTAAAAGCGGGAATATTGTGTACCAAAATCTGGACAAAACAAAATACAATGCCTACCGCCTGCACATCCTGAAGGACAAATGGGTAATGGCTGATGAAGATGATAACGAGTACCTGGTTAACAAACATGATTTCTCTGTTGAACATAACGGAAAGAAAATTGTGTTTGATGTGGTATTCAATGCTATTCACGGCACACCGGGAGAAGACGGACTTATGCAGGCTTACCTGCAGCTGTTAAACATTCCGCAAACCTCATGCGAACCTTATCAGGCGGCATTAACCTTTAACAAAAGAGATATGCTCTCGGTTTTAAAACCATACGGAATTAAAACTGCCGTATCGCATTACCTTAATCTGGGCGATGAGATAAATGAGCAGGCCATTATTGATAAAGTGGGGCTTCCGTGTTTTGTAAAACCAAACCGATCGGGTTCAAGCTTCGGTATATCTAAAGTAAAAACCAAAGAGGAACTTTTACCGGCCATAGAGACCGCATATAAGGAAGATAACGAGATTATTATTGAAAGTTTTCTGGACGGTACCGAGGTTTCTGTAGGGGTAATTAACTACGGTGGCGTGGTTACGGTACTGCCTATTACCGAAATAGTATCGGAAAATGACTTTTTTGATTATGAGGCAAAATACCTTGGTAAGTCGCAGGAAATAACTCCTGCCCGCATTTCGGAAGAAATGGCACAAAAGGTAAGCGGCGTGGCAAAACGTGTGTATGAGATATTAAAAATGGAAGGCTTTTCACGTAGCGAATTCATTATCGTAAATAACGAACCGCACCTGCTTGAAATGAATACCGTACCGGGCCTTACAGCCGAAAGCATACTGCCACAACAGGCACGCGAGGCAGGCATAACTTTACCACAGCTATTTGATAATGCCATAGAACAGGCTTTGGCAAAAAAATAAAAATATGAAAACAGCAGTATTTCCGGGGTCGTTTGACCCTATTACCCTAGGTCACTACGACATTATTAAAAGAGGCGTTAAGCTTTTTGATAAGGTTATTGTAGCCATAGGGGTTAATGCCGAAAAAAAATACATGTTCCCACTGAAAGAGAGAAAACGCTTTATTGAAGAGGCTTTTAAAGATCAGCCAAAGGTAGAGGTTGTAACCTACGAAGGCCTTACTATAGACCTTTGCCATAAAGTAGGCGCTCAGTTTATACTAAGGGGACTTAGAAACCCTGCCGACTTTGAGTTTGAAAAGGCTATTGCCCATACTAACAGGGAGCTTTCTAAAATAGAAACGGTATTCCTGCTTACGGCGGCAAAAACATCATACATCAGTTCGAGCATAGTTCGGGACGTACTGCGTAATGGCGGAGACTACACCATTTTGGTACCCGAATCTGTAAGGACAAAATAATCATTATGAAGAAATCGCTTTTACTCTTACTGATAAGTTTTCAGCTTATGGCACAAAAAAACAATATGTACTTAACTCCGTATGAAAAAGGAAACGGTAATCAAACGGCAACCTATGCCGAAACCATTGCTTATTTTAAAATGCTTGACGAAAGCTTTGAAACCATACAAATGCTACCTATGGGGTTAACCGATAGCGGCGAGCCTTTACATATTGTAATTTTTGACCCCGAGAAAAGCTTTGATTTCAACACCATTAATAAAAACAGGGCAGTACTGCTTTTAAACAACGGCATCCATCCCGGTGAGCCCGACGGTATTGATGCTACCATGATGCTGTATCGTGACCTCGCCACAGGGAAACTAAAAACTCCTAAAAACACGGTTATTGTTAATATACCCGTGTACAACATAGGCGGTGCACTTAACCGTAATTCCCATACCCGTGCCAACCAAAACGGCCCTGAGAGTTATGGCTTTAGGGGGAATGCCCGGAACTATGACCTTAACAGGGATTTCCTGAAATCGGACACGCGAAACAGCAGGAGCTTTGCCGAAATTTTCCAAAAGGTGAATCCTGACGTGTTTATAGATAACCACGTTAGTAATGGTGCCGACTACCAATATACCTTTACCTACATAGCTACCCATCACCAGAAACTGGGCGGAGAACTGGGTCAGTTTTTCAAAGATGAGATGATGGCTACTATATTGGCCGATTTGAAAAAACAGGGAACCGAAGCTACTCCTTACGTAAACATACACGACCAAAAGCCCGATGGTGGTTTTGAACAGTTTATGGATTACCCAAGGTATTCTACCGGATATGCCTCCATGTTCAACACTGTAGGGTCTATGCCCGAAACGCATATGCTAAAGGATTATGCTCCGCGTGTTAAGGTTACTTATGATTATATGGTAGCATCTATAGATTATATAGAACATAACTATAAAAAGATTAAAAAACTACGTACGGATAACCTGAACAATTACAAACCGGGTATGAAGTACACCCTATTTTGGGAGTTGGATAAAACTAAAGTTACCCAACTGGAGTTTTTAGGGTATGAGGGTGGTTATAAGCCAAGTGAAATATCAGGACAGCCAAGATTATTTTACGACAGGTCCAAACCGTTTAAAAAGACCATTCCGTATTATCAGGAGTACAATCCGGTAACGGAAGTGGTAATACCGGAGGCATACATTATCCCTAAAACATGGTGGAACGCTATAGAGCTTTTACAGCTTAACGGTATCAAAATGCAACCTCTGGAAAATGATACCGAAATTGAGGTGGAAAGCTATCGTATAGCCGATTACAAAACAAGTAAGACTGCTTATGAGGGACACTACCCGCATAACAGTACCCAAGTTACTGTAACTACCGAAAAGGTACTGTTCCATAAAGGCGACTTTGTGATAAACACACAGCAACCGGGCGTTAAATACCTGCTGGAAACATTAGAACCACAAGCACCGGACTCCTATTTTAACTGGAACTTTTTTGATGCCATATTACAGCAAAAGGAATATTTTTCTGCCTATGTGTTTGAAGACACTGCTACTAAATTACTAAATGAAGATGCTACACTAAAAGCAGCTTTCGAAAAAAAGAAAGCAGAAGACAAAGCCTTTTCTGAAAGTGGTGAAGCCCAGCTGGACTGGATTTACAGAAACTCTGTTTACTACGAAAAATCACATTTACAATACCCTATATACAGGAAAGTAAAATAAAAAAACAGGCCTTGAGCCTGTTTTTTTATTTGTAAGAAACTTTTTTCTTTATTTTTATAGAAACTACTGTTTCATGACTTTCACCTTACAATTCCGTTTATTTATTTATCTCGTTTTAGGGTTTATTGCTGCTACCGTAATAGGTGCTGTTACACATGAAGCCGGACACTACATGGTTGCTAAAAAACTGGGTTATGAAGCAAAAATAAGATACGCTTCAATGCAATATAAAAATACAGATTATAAAGCATTTCGTGATTTTCATTTTAAAAACAAAGAGGCTTTAAAAAGCAAAACAGACAAGGCTGTTATGAAAAAATATTCTGTTCTAATGCATAAGGCTCGTAAAACAAATGTCCTTGTAACACTTGGTGGTCCAATTCAAACAATAATAACGGGAACTTTAGGTTTTTTCCTGCTATGGTTTAACCGAAAAAAAACAGGAAACAAACTAACATTCTTACAATGGTCGTTTGTTTTTATGGCTTTCTTTTGGTCAAGGCAGGTAGCCAACTTTTTTATCGGGCTATACTTTTTGGTTATCAGAGGAGAATGGACTTCTCAGGGAGACGAAACCAACATATCAGAATACTTTAGGCTACCAGCATGGTCCCTTAACCTTATTACTGCTACAATAGCTATAGTACTGCTTTTAATTGTGGTATTAAAATTAATACCAAAGCAGCAACGATTCACTTTTATAGTAGCCGGGCTTACAGGGAGCATTATTGGTTTCCCTTTATGGATGAAACTACTTGGGCCTGCTATCCTTCCGTAGGTACCTTTATGTTTTCAAACAACAGTTTTATGTTCTCGTATGAGTTGGTTAGCGCTTCCCTAATCTGTTCAGGGTTAAGCCATGCAACCTTTTCAATACCTTCGTTTTCCTGTCCCTGTAACTTACCCTTATAATCAGTTTTCATTTCATACCAATGGGTAACCTTTAGCTTATAGCTACCATTCCTTTTAAAAACATGATATGTTTTTTGCAGTTTTTGGGTAATCTTAAGGTTTTTTACGCCGGTTTCTTCCTCCACCTCACGTATAGCAGCATCTTCAATGCCCTCACCTTTTTCAATTCCGCCCTTAGGCAGGTCCCATTTTCCGTTCCTGAAAATAAAAAGCACCTCCCCTTTTTTGTTGTATACGAGTCCGCCTCCGGCTTTCGCCACCGGAATTTTCTCTTTAAGCTTCTTTAAAGTCTCCTTTTCATCAGGGTGATATAAAAAGGCTTTTTTAACCTTGTTATTAAACATACTTATAATAAGCTGCTCAATATCAACACTCTCTAAAAGAAATAATTTGAAGTCGGTTTCTTTTTCCACCTGGTTAGTTAAAAAAAGTGGCTTATCGTTAACAAAAACTTTATACATTTGCACTATGATTTTTAATACAGATACCGCTAAAAAAACAGCAGAATTGCTTTTACAAATAAACGCAATTAAATTAAATCCTAAAAATCCTTTTACATGGGCTTCAGGATGGAAGTCTCCAATATATTGTGATAACAGGATTACGCTGTCATTCCCACAGATTAGAAACTACATCCGTGAGGAATTTGCAAAACATATAGAAAAGGAATATGGCAAGCCCGATGTTATTGCCGGTGTTGCAACAGGAGCTATTGGTATAGGTATGCTTGTTGCCGATGTTATGGGGCTTCCGTTTGTGTATGTTAGGCCAGAACCAAAAAAACACGGTCGTCAAAACCAAATTGAAGGATACCTTCAGGAAGGACAGAACGTGGTTGTTGTAGAAGACCTTATCAGTACCGGAAAAAGCAGCCTTATGGCAGTTGAAGCCCTTAAAGAAGCAGGTGCAAACGTAAAAGGTATGGTAGCTATTTTTACTTATGGCTTTGATGTTTCTGTAGAAAACTTTACTAATGCAGGTGTTAAGCTAAACACTCTTGGTAACTACGACACGCTTTTAGAGCTTGCCGTTTCTAAACAGTATATTACCGAAGAGGAGCACGACACGCTTAAAGAATGGAGAAAAACCCCTGATACCTGGGGGCAGTAATCAGATTTTAGAATTGAGATTTTAGATTTCAGTCATTGCCCAATACAAAACCAATAATAGTTGAATTGGCAACCTGAAACTTAAAACCCATAAACCTACCACTATGAATTTAGAAAGTCCTAAAGTAACAGTAGAAAAATCGGCACAGTATATTTTTGACGCGCTTAGCGATGTTAGAAATTTTGAAAAACTAATGCCCGAAAACATAGCTAAGTTTGAGGTAACAGGAGATGAATCGTTCATCTTTGCCCTTAAGGGTATGCCTGAAATCAAACTTAAGATGAAAGAAAAATCAGCCCCAAACAAAATTGTTCTTGGTGCTGCAAGCGATAAGCTTCCTTTTACCCTAACAGGTAATATTGACGCTGTATCTGATGCTTCGAGCGCAGTACAGTTAAAGTTTGAAGGTGAATTTAACGCCATGATGGCCATGATGGTTAAAGGGCCCATCAGTAAATTTATTGAAACATTAGCCGCTAATATGCACAAGCTGTAGTTGCGAAAAAGCATAAAACCAAAAGCCTTTTAGTTGTCTAAAAGGCTTTTTTTATTACTTTTATCAGGACTAAACATTAATCCTGAATGAAAAAGTTTTTATACACATTACTCCTCTCCATAAGCATAGTTTCAATTTCTGTTGCACAAACTCCCGAACAATCTGTTTTAAAGCAGGCTAATGACATGGGGCAGTCTTTCCTTGATAAGGACTATAACACCTTTGCTACATATACCCATCCTAAAGTTATGAAGGCTATGGGAGGAAAAGACAACATGGTCAAAAATCTGAAAAGAAGCTTCGACGGTTTTGAAAATGAAGGAGTCTCATTTTTAGGAACAGACTATTCTGCACCTTCAAAAATCATAACGGTGGAAGACGGTACTATGCAGTGTACGCTTATACAAATGATTGAAATGAAGGTTAAGGGCGGTAAACTAACTTCCCAAAGCTGTTTATTGGCCATATCTGAAAACAAGGGTAAAAACTGGTATTTCCTGGACACAGCAGGATACAACCATCCTACCATGAAAACGCTTATACCTAATCTTAGTGACGAAATAGTTATTCCGGGACGAATAGACCCTGTTTTTGAACCGGATGAAAAAACACCCGATCAGGAATAATGTCTAAAATAATAACACACATTACAGATACACACCTTGGGGATCCTTCGGCTTTAGACCGTGGGGCAAACCCAAAAAAGAACCTTAAAGCTGTTTTGGAAAACATTGCTTTAGATAAGTTTGATGATCTTGTTATTACCGGAGACTTGGCCGTAAAAGAAGACCTTGAATGGCTGTTTTCAAAACTGGAAGACTATAAGCCCGGCTTCAAAATTACGTTAGGGAACCACGATGTTTTTAAAGATGTAATTCCTTACTACCACGGTACCCGCTCTCAAAGCGAAACCGAACTTTACTACACTCACGAAGACGAGTTCTATAAATACATTTACATGGACTCCTCATCGGGAGAAATAAGCGAGGCCCAAATGGTATGGCTTACTTCCGAAATAAATACACTAAAAAAGATTATCGTTTTTATACATCATCCTGTACTGGGGTTCCCTACAGGAGTAGATACAGCCTATCCGCTTAAAAACCGCGATATGATTAACGAAATCTTACAGGAAAGCAGGCAGCCCGTTACCGTGTTTTGTGGCCACTACCATATGCCTGACAAGCGTATTGACAGGAAAATAACGCAGTATATAACCCCTTCTGTAGCTTTTCAGGTAAAAAAGAACTCCCCTACAATAGAGGTTAATGTCAACTCGTTTGCCTATCGTATAATTACTCTTGAGGAAAACAGTATAAAAACCAGCCTGGTAACTAATTTTTATGACAGGTTCACAAAAAAATCCGGTTAAAAAATTTATAAAACCTTTGCCTTGTCACACGGTTTTTAACTAACTTACCATAAAAACTCACCAATTATGGAAAACTCAAACGACTTTGAATTTGAATACAATCTGGATGATGATATGGGAATGCATGAGTTGGTTGAAATTCATGTGGGCGACCTCAATTTGCCTACCGGAAAAATTATTGCAGCCGACCCGTTTTTCACCTACGATCAGCGTCCGTTTAAACGCACGGTATTACCTGACAAGTACCCCGTTTATGTATATGTTACCGAAATAGATGAAGAACATTTCCGTATAGCCTACGCCAAAATTAAATTTAGAAGCAAGGATGCCTCAAAATGGGTACTTGCCATTACAGACGACATTACTAAAGAGGAAATGAATGAACTTACAGATGATGAGTTCTTCGGCTTCCCTGTAGACTCTGGACTTGCTTGTTTCCTTGACGAAGAGACCAACGCTTCCCTTAATGCCAAAATGGATGAATTGCAGCAAAAAGACCCTGAAGCTAATTATTATGACGAGGTATTAGCAGATGAGTTTAAGGCCTATTCGTCAAAAAATAAATTCTCAAGAGAATTGGGTGACTGGAATGATCACCGTCCTGACAAGGAGTCTGACAATAATGTCATAATGTTTGCCTCCGGATGGGGAGACGGCTACTACCCTGCTTATTGGGGACTTGATGAAAACGGAGAAACCATTGAGTTGGTTATTGATTTCCTTATTAATGAATTTGAAGACAACCAGGAGGAAGATTATGATTAATACAGCATTTGCAGCTCTTTAATCTTAAATTCTGCCACAGTGTCGTCTTCCAGTAATAGTAAAAGGTTACCGCTACTGTTCACATCCTGTATGATACCCATAAACCTTTGTCCGTCTTTTTCAAACGGCATAGGCACCCCTTTTTTATAAAGCTTTTTATGGTATTTAGCCCATATTGGAGCAGCGTTTTTGTGAAGTAGTGCAGCAACATTACGCTTAAGGTTTTCAACTATACCCCTAAGTAGTGCTGTTTTGTCCTGCTCATAACCAGTAACCACCGCTATAGATGATGCTTTGGGAAGTCCTTCAAAATCAGTTTGATTAACATTTAAACCAATACCCACAACCGAAAATATCTCACCATTGTTCTTAATGCTGTTCTCTATGAGTACCCCTCCTATTTTCTTATTCCCTGCCAAAATGTCGTTAGGCCATTTTATAGCAAGTTCTTTTACATTATTTTCTTCAAGAGCTTCAATAATACTAACGGCAACTGCAGCGTTTAAGTTAAATATTTCATTGATACCAAGCAGTACATCTTTCACTAACACACTAAAAGTAAGGTTTTTACCGGGCTGTACATCCCATTTTGCACCCATTTGCCCTTTACCGGCTGTTTGGTGTTCTGCAACAACAATGGTAAAGTTTTCCAGATACTGGGTGGTTGACAATGATTTTAAATAGTCGTTAGTAGACGCTATGGCACTGAGTTTGATAATATTCATTAAAAGGATAGAAAATAAAGTCTTTTTTAATAACTTAACAAAGTCAAAAGTAAATACAAAAAATGGTAACTTTGTAGAATATATTAAATATTAAATGGCAAAAAAGAATATAAGCACAGATGTATTGTTAGCAAACATCATTAAAGGAATCGAAGAAGTTAAAGGAAATGATATAGATATTCTTGATTTAAGAGCAATCGATAACACCGTATGCGACTATTTTGTAATATGCAACGGTACCTCCAATACACAAGTTAACGCTATTGTTAACTCCGTTCAAAAAATAGTTTCCAAAGAGTTAAAAGACAAACCATGGCATGTTGAAGGAACTGAAAACGGCGAATGGGTACTAATGGATTATGTAAACATTGTTGTTCATGTCTTCCAAAAACACATACGCGAGTACTACAACATAGAAAGCCTGTGGGGAGATGCCAAGATAACATCTATAGGAAACAACTACTAATAAAAGAAATTCATGTCAAAAGATAATAAACCAGAGAATAAATTTAAGGTAAGCCCCTGGCTTATATATGCCGGAATTTTTTTAATGCTTATTGCCATCAATTTTGTAGGTGGCGGGTCGTTTTTAAATGGACCTGAAAAGCTTTCCATATCAAAATTCTACGAATATCTTGATAAAGGAGAAATAGAAAAGGTTGTTACAAACAACTCTTCGGCTAAAATATACCTTAAAGAATCGGCTCTAAAAAGTGATGAACACAAGGATGTACAAAAAGATATTTTTGGCAATTTAAATACAAAAGGACCTCAGTACAGTGTAAACAAGGGGCCTAAAAATGAAATTTTTGACAAAAAGCTTTATGATGCCGAACAAAGCGGTAAGCTGAGCGAATACTCTGTTGAAGAGGAAAGCATGATGGGTGATTTATTCCTTACCCTTCTTCCTATTGTTGTACTTGTAGCCTTATGGATTTTCATGATGCGTCGTATGGCAGGCGGCGGAGCTGCAGGTGGCGGCGGACAGATATTTAACATAGGGAAATCTAAAGCTAAACTGTTTGACGAGAAAAATGACATCAAAGTAACCTTTAAAGACGTTGCCGGACTTGAAGGTGCTAAAGAAGAAATACAGGAAATTGTTGAATTCCTTAGAAACCCTGAAAAATACACCAGTATAGGTGGTAAAATTCCTAAAGGAGCACTACTTGTAGGACCTCCGGGAACAGGTAAAACATTACTTGCAAAAGCTGTTGCAGGTGAAGCTAAGGTACCTTTCTTCTCCCTTTCGGGTTCAGACTTCGTAGAGATGTTTGTAGGTGTAGGTGCATCTAGAGTAAGAGACCTTTTCAAACAGGCTAAAGAGAAATCTCCTGCTATCATATTTATTGATGAGATTGATGCTGTAGGACGTGCACGTGGTAAAAACAACTTCTCCGGCTCTAATGATGAGCGTGAGAACACGCTTAACCAGTTACTAACAGAGATGGATGGTTTTGGCTCAAATACTAACGTAATCGTATTAGCAGCCACTAACCGTGCCGATGTACTGGATAAAGCCCTTATGCGTGCAGGACGTTTTGACAGACAGATATATGTAGACCTTCCGGATATCAGGGAGCGTAAAGAGATTTTTGAGGTACATTTAAAACCGCTAAAAAAGTCAGAAGACCTTGATACTGAATTCCTAGCAAAACAAACTCCGGGGTTCTCTGGTGCTGATATTGCTAATGTATGTAATGAAGCAGCCCTTATCGCAGCCAGAAAAGATAAAAAATCAGTAGATAAACAAGATTTCCTAGATGCTGTAGATAGGATTGTAGGCGGACTTGAAAAGAAAAATAAAATCATATCTCCGGAAGAGAAAAGAGCTATCGCTATACACGAAGCCGGTCATGCTACTGTAAGCTGGATGCTGGAACACGCTGCTCCGCTAGTTAAGGTAACAATAGTACCCCGCGGACAAAGCCTTGGTGCTGCATGGTACCTTCCTGAAGAAAGACTTATTGTTAGGCCAGACCAAATGATGGATGAGATGTGTGCGACTATGGGTGGACGTGCTGCCGAAAAGGTAATATTCAACAAAATATCTACCGGTGCGTTAAGTGATCTTGAAAAAGTAACTAAGCAGGCAAGAGCCATGGTAACCGTTTACGGACTTAATGACAAGCTTGGTAATATTACCTACTACGATTCATCAGGACAAAGCGAATACAACTTCTCTAAACCTTACTCTGAAGAGACTGCTAAGGTTATAGACAAAGAGATTTCGGTTCTTATAGAAGAGCAGTATGAAAGAGCTATACAAATTCTTGAAGAAAACAGGGATAAGCTTTTAAAACTAGCCGATATACTTATTGAAAAAGAAGTTATTTTTAAAGATGACCTTGAAGATATTTTTGGCAAAAGACCATTTGGAAGACCAGATGCAGAAGTAGTTACAGAAGCATAAACCGGAATTTCATAATTTATAGTAAAAATCTTAATTCAGTACCTGTATTGAATTAAGATTTTTTTATCTTTGAATGAAACTACAGAAAAACGCGAAATAATAGGTATGAGTCTTTTCAGAAAAATTTTTGGTTCCCCCAATAATGATTCAAACGAGGATAAAAACATGGAAACCAGTCCGTTTTTGCCCGAAAAACAAGTACCCGCGGATGAACTGTTTACTCACAACTTCAGAAAAAACGGCGGTAAATTTTTATACTGTGACAATTTAACTGAAGTTCACGATCAGTTTTTGAACATTTTAGAAGAAAACGACTGGTTTGAATGTGAAGCTTTGTGTTTTGAACCAAAACTTTGCAGCTTACTGGAAGAAAATAAACTTTCTTACGATACCCCTAAAAACCCACGTTTCTTATTAGCCGGATGTGAAAACCTTATTGCAGACGAAGGATCGATTCTGTTCTCATCAAACCAGATAAAACAGAAAAAACCAAACGAGCTTCCTGCCAATATGGTAATCTTTGCAACAACCAGCCAAATACTTAATTCCAAGAGTGACGGGCTTAGGGAAATCAAAAGAAAATACGACAGGGAATACCCTACCAACATCACCACTATTAAATATTTTGAAAAGGCCAAAGAAGAGGATTTCCTGCATTATGGCAGTGTAGCCAAAAACCTGTACCTCCTTCTTTTGGAAGATCTGTAAAATGAATGAAAGCTTAACCAGGGCACTATCAGGCATAGTTTATATAATCCTGTTAATAGCCTCAACACTATATTCCGAAATTAGCTTTATAGTACTATTTGGGCTATTTATGTTCCTTTCGGTGTTAGAATTCTGTAACCTTATAAAATTTAGCAAAATACAGGCACTGCTATTGGCAGCAGTATTTATGCTATATACCCTTTTTATTCCTAAAAGTTTTCAAAACAACTTAATACTAAACTGCGGTGCAGTTTTTATAGGGATAATTTTACTTTATGATTTATTTAAACAGGGAAACCAAACAGGGCAATTAAAAAACTCTGCTAAAATAGCACTACTTATAGGCTATATTATTATACCCTTTACCCTGTTAATGAAATACCCTTTCATTTCTGATATCGAATACAACCCTTACCTTATAATTGGTGCATTTATAATAATATGGATTAACGATACCTTTGCCTACCTTACAGGGAGAGCTATAGGCAAACACAAACTTTACGAGAAAATTTCGCCTAAAAAAACCATCGAAGGATTTTTAGGAGGTTTGGTTTTTGCCCTTATAGGCAGTTATATCCTTAGTCGCTTTTATACATTTCAGTCGGCAACAGTCTGGATGACCGGAGGTACCATACTTGTAATATTCGGTACATTAGGCGACTTAGTAGAATCTAAATTTAAAAGGACAGCAGGCGTAAAAGACAGCGGAAACATAATGCCGGGACACGGTGGCATACTTGACAGGCTGGATAGTATTATTTTTGCGATACCTTTCTTATTTTTGTATTACCAAATAATCAATTATGTTTCATAAAGAAGGAGCTAAAATCATTTTAGGATCGCTGGCTATAACCGTAGCGGTTGTATTACTGGCAGAAAAATTTATTGTCAACTACTGGCTTTTAAAGTTTATTCAGGTATTTGCACTGGTATTCATAGTGCTTATCCTTCAGTTTTTCAGAAATCCTAAACGTCCTGTAAATGCTGCAGACCATACCATTATTGCACCGGTAGACGGTAAAATTGTGGTTATTGAAGAAGTATATGAACCCGAGTACTTTAAGGACAAGCGCCTACAGGTATCTATATTCATGTCGCCTATTAACGTTCACGTTACGCGTTATGCCGTTAACGGACTTGTAAAGTTTAGTAAATACCATGCCGGTAAATACCTTGTGGCATGGCATCCTAAAGCGAGTGAGGAAAACGAACGCACAACTGTAGTAATAGAGAACAGCATATTTGGTGATATTTTATACAGACAAATTGCCGGTGCCCTGGCAAGACGTATTGTAAATTATGCCAAAGAAGGTATGCATGTGGTTCAGGGTACAGATGCAGGCTTTATTAAATTTGGGTCGAGAGTCGATTTATTCTTACCTTTAGGTACAGAAATAGATGTTGAGCTTAACCAAAAAGCTATAGGCGGTAAAACCATAATAGCGAAGAAAGCCTAATGCAGGAGAAAAATTTAGATACTCTGTTTCAGGAAGCTTATGAGAAAGCTTCAAATATGACGCAGGCTTTGCCTCAGGACGTCATGCTAAAAATTTATGCCTACTATAAACAGGCAACTCTTGGCGATGCCAAGAAAAGCTATTACCAGTCCTACGATTTGAGAAGCGCTTTTAAGATGAATGCATGGATGCAGATAAGGCACTTAAGCGCAGACGAAGCCAAGCAGCATTATATCGATTTAATCAATTCTCTAATTAAATAAATTACTATCATGAAAAACGTAAAGATGTTCTTTTCTGCTTTAGTACTGGTTGCTTCACTGCAATCGTGCAAAGAAAAAAATAATCTGGAAGAGGTGCAGGTACCTGAGCCGGAAAAAGCAGAAGCACCAGCAATGGGAAATCCTGACGATGTTAAGGCCGAAGGTAAATTCCAACTGGTTAAACTAGGCTATGCTTACGATGCTCTGGAACCATATATCGATGCTAAAACCATGGAAACCCATTACTCTAAGCACCATGTGGGATATGCAAACAAGTTAAACAAAGCTATTGCCGGTACAGATTTAGAAAACAAATCTATCGAAGAAATTCTTAAAGGCATGGACATGGACAACAAAGCCCTAAGAAACAATGGTGGTGGTTATTACAACCATAACCTTTACTGGGAGATAATGGCTCCAAATGCAGGCGGACAGCCAACAGGTGCTCTAGCAGAAGCTATTAATAAAGACTTTGGTTCATTCGAAAACTTTAAAGATAAGTTTAGCGAGGCAGCCGGAACTCAGTTTGGTTCAGGTTGGGCTTGGTTATATGTAGATGCATCAGGCAAACTTGCTGTAGGTCAAACTCCTAATCAGGATAATCCTTTAATGCCGGGTGTTAGTATATCTGGTACTCCGGTACTTGCTATAGATGTATGGGAACATGCTTACTACTTACATTACCAAAACAAAAGACCAGACTATATCTCTAATTTTTACAACGTAATTAATTGGGATGCAGTTGCAAAAAAATATGAAGCAGCTATAGCTAAATAATATTTTTAGCCCTAAATATTAAATCCGCTCTTATGGGCGGATTTTTTTATTTAAAAAATGATTCCCTCAATTGACTTTTTGAAAAAAAAAGCAGACTTTTGAAACTCTTAACACAATCTTAAAATGAAACGTATATTTTCTCTTGCATTACTACTAATACTGGCCTCTTGCCAAAAAGAAGAAAAAAAAGTAATAGACCGATCAAAAGCCGACTGGGACAGCTATGAGCTTCTTGGAAATGTTGAAAGCATAAGTGAGAAGTCATATGCCCTTAACGGATCTGAAAAAGGTGAGCATAAACGCGAGGTAAAATACAGCCACGATTTCGACCTTGTGTTTAATGACGAAGGTAAACTTGTAGTGGAAAGAAAATGGATTAAAGGAGATACTCCTTATGAGGAATCTATTTATGAAGGAAAAGATAAACTTATAAGTACTACCCAGTACATGGCAGGTAAACCGTTTATTAAAACCGATTACACATGGGAAAACGGCAACAACACAAACATAATTAAAAGAAATGCCGATGGTACTCAGCTTAGCAGGACATTACAGCGTTTTGAAGGAGATAAGGTAGTTGATGTAACCAAATATAATGCTCAGGACATTTTACAGGACAGGACTAGTTTTATTTACGACGAAAACGGTAATGTAAAAGAAGAAGATTCTTATCTTAAAACAGAAAGCATTCAGTTTAAAAACATATATGAGTATGATGAGAACGGAAATGTAACTTCTATTTCACGTTATAATAAAGACGGAGGTATTGAATACATTACCAATTCTAAATATGATGGCGATAAGCTTATAAGCAAGGAAACTATTGATGGTGATAAAAAGCTGGGCAGGGTTCAAAAATTTACTTACGACACTAAAGGAAACTTAATAATTGAATACCTTAAAGATGGTGATGAAGGTATTGAACATGTAACCGAATACCATTATGACAACAATGGCAATAAACTGGGCATGGTTGTTAAACAGGACGGCAACATTGTATACAAAGCAGGATACTCGTATGACGACCACAACAGCATGACAGAATTTAATGTAGCCGATGATAAAAATGCTATTAAAGATTCTAAGTTTTACAGATATGAATATGATGATAAAGGAAACTGGACTAAAAAAACCATATCAATAAACGGTGTGGAAACTTTTGTTGTAGAGAGGATAATTACTTACCTGCCATAAGCAGTAGTACTAATTTAACTTTAGGTTGTATATAAAAAAACGGGAGCTTATCAGCTCCCGTTTTTTTATGATGTATATCTTAAATTATTTAAGGCTTTCAAGACTTTGCTCTATAGTAGCAATTTTAGCAAGAGCATCAGCCTCTTTTTGGCGCTCTATAGCCACAACCTTTTCAGGTGCACCACTTACAAACTTCTCGTTAGAAAGCTTCGCCTGAACCGATTTAAGAAAGCCTCTGTTATATTTAAGTTCCTCTTCCAGTTTAGCAATCTCTTCTTCAATATTTACATTACCTGATACCGGAATAAAATATTCGTTTGATTTCACCCTAAAAGTAAGAGCTCCGTTTACCTTTTCGGTTACATATTCAAAAGAAGAAACATTACCCAGCTTCTCAACAATAACATCAAAATAATCTGATGAATTATCATTGTTTATCACCTTAACCTCAATAGTATCTTTAAAAGGTATGTTCTTATCTTTTCTTATGGTTCTTATCCCTGAAATAACTTCGGCAGCAAGATCAAAGTCAGCAATAAGCTTTTCGTTTACCTCTTTAACTTCCGGCCATTTGGCTACGATAAGTGCATCTTCCGGAGTCCTTTCGGCAATATGCTGCCATATTTCCTCTGTAAGGAATGGCATAAATGGATGAAGCAGCTTAAGGTTGTTTTCAAGCATTTCGATAGCCTTATTAAAAGTAGCCCTGTCTATAGGCTGCTGATAGCCCGGCTTAATCATTTCAAGGAACCATGAACAGAAATCATCCCATACCAGCTTATATATAGCCATAAGCGCATCTGATATTCTGTATTTCTCAAAATGGTCTTCAATCTCAACTAATGTTTTTTGTAACTTAGCCTCATACCATTCAATAGCCTTTTTAGCATACTCTGGCTGCTCTATATCGCTTACCTCCCAGCCTTTTATAAGCCTGAAAGCATTCCATATCTTAGTCGTAAAACCTTTACCCTGATTACAAAGTTCTTCATCAAAAAGAATGTCGTTACCTGCAGAAGCACTTAACAGTAGTCCTACACGTACACCATCGGCACCAAATTTCTCAATCAAATCAAGCGGATCCGGTGAGTTACCCAGCGACTTAGACATTTTTCTTCTCTGGCTATCCCTAACCAGACCAGTAAGATAAACATTGGTAAATGGTTTTTCACCTGCATACTCATATCCTGCTATAATCATTCTCGCTACCCAGAAGAAAAGGATATCCGGTCCGGTAACAAGATCGTTAGTAGGGTAATAGTATTTAAAGTCTTCGTTTTCCGGATTCATAACCCCTCCAAAAACAGCCATAGGCCATAACCATGAAGAGAACCATGTATCCAGTGCATCCGGATCCTGTTTCAGGTCGGCTACCGTTAGTGCTGCGTTACCTGTTTTTTGTTTAGCCAGCTCTAAAGCAGCATCGGCAGTTTCGGCAACAACAAAATCTTCTTTGCCTTCACCATAGTAGTAAGCAGGTATTTGCTGCCCCCACCATAGCTGGCGTGATATATTCCAGTCACGAATGTTTTCCATCCAGTGACGGTAGGTATTTTCAAAACGTTTAGGATAAAGCTTAACTTCTTCAGTCTCTAAAACCGCCTTGATAGCAGGCTTAACCAAGTCTTCCATTTTTAGGAACCACTGGTCAGAAAGTCTTGGCTCAATAACAGCCTTAGTCCTTTCGGAAGTACCTACCTTATTAAGGTGGTTTTCTATCTTCTCAAGGCTACCAATAGTTTGAAGCTCATGAGCAATCATCTCTCTAACCACAAACCTGTCCTTACCTTCATAATGAAGTCCGAAACTGTTAAGGGTAGCATTCTCATTAAAAATATCAATTATTTCAAGGTTATGCCTTTCGCCAAGTTCTTTATCGTTAACATCGTGAGCAGGTGTAACTTTAAGGCATCCTGTACCAAACTCCATATCAACATATTCATCAAATATGATAGGAATTACACGGTTAGCTATAGGCACAATAGCCTTTTTACCTTTTAGGTGAGTATAACGCTCATCATTAGGGTTAATACATATGGCAGTATCACCTAAAATAGTTTCGGGACGGGTTGTTGCAATTACTACAAAATCCTCGCTACCTTCAATTTTATATTTTAAATGATACAGCTTACCCTGCCTTTCTTCATAAATAACTTCTTCGTCAGAAAGGGTTGTTTTAGCCTCAGGGTCCCAGTTTACCATACGGTACCCTCTGTATATCATGCCTTTATTATACAGGTCTACAAACGACCTGATTACAGAAGCCGACATATCCGGATCCATAGTAAACTTAGTACGTTCCCAGTCGCATGAAGCACCCAGCTTTTTAAGCTGATCCAGGATTACGCCACCATATTTTTCGGTCCAGTCCCAGGCATGTTTAAGGAACTCCTCGCGGGTAAGGTCACTCTTATTTATACCCTCTTCTTTAAGTTTGGCAACAACTTTAGCCTCAGTAGCAATAGAAGCATGGTCGGTCCCAGGGACCCAGCAGGCATTAAAGCCCTTAAGCCTTGCTCTCCTTATTAATACATCCTGTATAGTATTGTTAAGCATGTGCCCCATATGAAGCACACCCGTAACATTTGGCGGAGGTATTACTATAGTGTACGGTGTCCTGTGATCAGGTTCTGAATGAAAATAATTGTTTTGCATCCAGTAATCGTACCATTTTTTCTCTGCTGCCTTAGCGTCAAATTGTGCAGGTATAGTCATAACTATCTGAAATATAATAATTTAAAAAATTATGGTCTGATTTTTGTAAAATGTATGCAAAAGTAACCATATAAGTACAAATTAAAAAAAAGAGCAGTGAATATTTGCTCTTAATTTAAATCTAATTATTTTTACTAAAATTACTAAAACTAAAATACACACCAAATGAAAAAGTTTTTAGGACTAATCGCTGTATTGCTTATAGCTATTACAGCAAATGCTCAGTCTGGCGCCAAAATCGAATTCAAAGAGGATACGATTGACTATGGTACCGTGAGTAAAGAAACCGATGACGGATTACGAATTTTTGAATTCACCAATACCGGAGATGCCCCTCTTATCATTAAAGATGTAAAATCTACCTGCGGATGTACCGTACCTACAAAACCAAAAGAACCTATTATGCCTGGTAAAACAGGAAAAATAGAGGTTAAGTACAACATGCACCCGGGCCCGATAAGAAAAACCATTACCGTACAGTCTAATGCTGTTAACCACCCTGACGGAGTAGTTGCCCTTAAGATTAAAGGTAATGTAGTTAAAAAAGAAGAAGTTAACATACTGGAAAAGAAAAAAGCAATTCCAAACCAGTAAGCTACAAATTAAGAATATAGCAAAGCCCTGCCATTTGGCGGGGCTTTTTTATTGGTTTTAGTTTAATAAATTACAAAACTGTGAATTAGATGAATTTTATATTATAAAGTTTATAAAAAAAGTCGCAAATTTGCTCATCAAAAAAATTAAAATTCAATACAATGCCTAAAGTATCAAATAAGGGACAATTAATGCCTGAGTCTCCTATAAGGAAGTTAGTTCCTTATGCTGAGGGAGCTAAGAAAAAAGGCCACAAAGTATACCACCTTAATATTGGCCAGCCGGATATCAAAACTCCGGATGTAGCGCTTGAAGCTATTAAAAACAACTCCATTAAAATATTGGAGTATAGCCATTCTGCAGGTTTTGAAAGCTACAGAAATAAACTAGCTGACTATTACCAAAACCACGGAGTATCTGTTAATGCAGCCGATATAATTATCACAACAGGTGGTTCTGAGGCATTATTGTTTGCTATGGGAAGTACCATGGATGATGGTGACGAGATCATTATCCCAGAGCCTTTCTATGCTAACTACAATGGTTTCTCTACTGCTTCGGGAGTTAAGGTTGTACCGGTAATCTCTACAATAGACGAAGGTTTTGCCCTTCCTCCTATTGCTGATTTTGAAAAACTTATCACTCCTAAAACTAAAGCAATACTTATTTGTAACCCGGGTAACCCTACAGGATACCTTTATACTCAAGAGGAAATACAGCAACTTGCCGAACTGGTTAAGAAGCACGATCTTTTCCTTATTGCAGATGAAGTATACCGTGAGTTTACTTACGATGGAGACAAACATTACTCTGTAATGAATGTACCGGGTATTGAACAAAATGCCATAATGATTGACTCTGTTTCTAAAAGATACAGTATGTGTGGTGCTAGGATAGGATGTATTGTTTCCAAAAATAAAGAGGTAATGGCTACTGCCATGAAGTTTGCTCAGGCAAGGCTAAGCCCTCCTACTTTTGCTCAGATTGCAAGCGAGGCTGCCCTTGAAACTCCTCAAAGTTATTTTGATGAAGTTATTACAGAATATAAAGGGCGTAGAGATACTTTAATTACCGAACTTAATAAGATTAAAGGTGTAAAGGTTGCTACTCCTAAAGGTGCTTTTTACTGCATAGCAAAACTTCCTGTTAAAAATGCCGACGATTTTGCACAATGGCTTCTTGAAAAATTTGACCTTAACGGAGAAACTATAATGGTGGCTCCTGCGGCAGGTTTCTACTCTTCTCCTAATGTTGGGTTAGATGAAATAAGAATCGCTTACGTACTTAAAAAAGAAGACTTAGTTCGCTCTGTAGAAATACTTGCAGAAGCACTAAAACAATACAACAGCTAATCATAATAGTTGTAAAGAAGAGGGAGGCATTAGCCTCCCTTTTTTATACCCTATAATTATGTATTACACTCAAAAGAAAAAGGCAGCCAATTGGCTGCCTTTTCTGTGTTTATAGTTTGTTAAAGATATTATCTCTTCAGTGAGAAATGAGCCTTAAACTCTTTCTCTACAGGTTCTCCGTTTACCAATTCACGGTAGGTTACACTAAACCAGTAGTCCGTAGCAGGTAAAGGGTTACCGTTGTAAGTTCCGTCCCAACCCTGACTATCGTCGGTAGCACTGATCTGTTTGATCAGCTTACCAAAACGGTCAAAGATATATACCTTGGCATCCGGCTGGTTCAGTCCGATGATGTTCCAGGTATCGTGGTAACCGTCACCGTTAGGGGTAAAGTAATGTGGATAGTCCACTAAACTTACGCCTTCTATGGCTATCTCATCACAGGCATAGTCCGTTTTAACATCCCTTACATATACCGTGTGGGTACCCGCAGGTACATCGGTAAACACATTGCTGCTCTGCCACAT
>NZ_JBELQB010000015.1:0-96607 GCF_046000485.1 Flavobacterium rhizophilum | reverse complement strand
CAAACTCCTCAATACCATCATTGGCATCAGGGTCCGTCTGGTCACACTGAACGTAGTTCGTGATTGGGGAAGGGATGGTGGGAAGGGGATGTACAAATAATTGTATTTCCTCAATAGTATAACAATCGGTAGTCGTACCATCTTCCACTACTCTCATATAAATTGGTTGCCCACCTGCTATTATATTGGTAAACAAAGGCTGTGACTGAGAATTTAAGTTCGCTTCGGCATCTGTCTGAGAAAGATGAATAGTAACTGTATACCCTGTTTGATTATTTAATGCCTCTGCAATAGCCGGAGCCAAATCAAATTCGGCAAAACCATCATTTGTAGCATCATCACAAAGTTCAAGCGGAGTTACAGGCATAAGTACCGGAGCAGCATTAATGGTAAATGACACTGTACTACTACCTGCTACCAAACAGTTTGCTATATCTTCCTCTACACTATAAGTAATATCATAAGTACCCGGTGTACTGGCAAATAAATCAATTTCTCCCGTATTGGGGTCTATTACTACTTCTACAGGAGCACTAAAAGTACCTCCTGTGGTAAAATCAGTTCCTGTAGTTGGTGTCACCGTACCATCACTGGTACAAAGCGCTGCAGGAAGGGTAAAATCGGTAACAGGATCCTGCCCCGGATTCACAGTAACCACTAAAGGATAGGCAGGCGTTTGACATCCGGCATCTGATTCCTGTATAACATAATAGGTAACAGAGCCTACCACAGAGGTATCCGGTGTTGGATTAGAATACGGGGTACCGTTAAGGTAGTACAACATAGTATATCCCGGCTGATCTACCGGAATATCTATAGGCACTGCTGTTTGTCCCTGGCAGTACGTGATATCTGTCACTACAGGATCTAAAGGGTATGGTCCTGTATAAGAAACCTCTATAGTACTTGTACAGTATTCTGTAGTCCAGTCAAAGTAATAACTTCCCTGAACTGAAAACCCTGATACATCTACATTATTTGAAGTAGGATCTGAAAAAGTTACTGTTGAAGGGTTACTGTTATGAGCAGACCACGTACCTGTACCTGCTGCTTCTAAGCTGGCTACAAGCTCACCACAATCCATATAGAACGGATTAGGGGAAATGATACCATTATTAGCCGTAAAACTAATTGCATCTAGAAAGTTACCCACACTCGCACCTCCTACACTGGAAACTGATTGTAACATAAAACGTGTTACAGTTTGCCCAGCAGGCACGGTGTAAGTACCAGTATTGTAGCTCCAAGCCGTATTACCTGTAGATACAGTAGCCACAACAGTTAAGGTTCCTCCCGGAGGTCCTGCCAATAACTGACAGGTATCTGTTCCCTGACGCCCACGATGTGCAAATCCATAAGTAAAAACTGTTGGTTGAGGAGTATCATAATCCTGATAAACTCCAGAAACCACATTTGCATTAAGTTCTATAAACTGGTCACCACTATATGCGGGCACATTTTCATAGTTAGGCTCCTGCCAAAACTCCATTGTCTGATCTGAAGCGGTAGTACGCCATCCTTGTACCACATTGTGGTTTACAAATGTTGGGTAAGTAGACCATGTAAGATTAGGAAGCTCAAAATCGTAGTTCACCGTAGTAATCAAACACTCTGTTTGATTATTATTAGATGGTGGTGGTGGTGTAGTAACACAAACCAAAAAAGTATTGGTTAAACTGGGAGATGTGGTATTAAAGTAAATCTTTACTTTATAGGTATCTCCAATATTAAGCCCTGAGGCATTGAGTACATTATTTTGGCTACACGAAAGCATAGTCAATCCTGTACAGTCACCTTCATACAAAACAATCACTATAGGCTGCGGTGTACCCGAAAAATTGGATAACGCAATAGTATGTGCTGTAGAAGTGGCCGTAAACTCATACCAAACATCAGCCCCGTTTTGTGCCGTACATGTCGCACCTAATGCAGAAGCCGTAGCCTGAGCAAAAGTGGCTGTGGTTCCTGAGGCACAAATCTCGGTTGGGTTTACGGTTAAAGGTGTTGCTCCCGCACAATCATCATTGGCAGGGGGAAGCAACATTTCATTATCTGAAAGTGCATAGCCGAAATTACAGCCAAACACTAAAAATAATAAGGCATAAAAAGTAAATTTAATTCTTCCCATTATGGTGGTATTTAACAAGCTAGTCAGTAAAAAGTTGCCCAAATTAACAAATAATCAGGCTTAATTGCACAAAAAAATCAAATAAAATTAAACATCTTACATTATATTCAAAATGCACTATGTATTATTATCATTAAAACAATTATAACTGCATTTACCCTAATATCACAATATGTTAAAAAAATAAGGCTGCATCACTGCAGCCTTACTCTTATATATTATTTAAGGTATACTATATGTATTAGTGGCTTCCCCCTTCGGTAATTGCCTGCTCTACGGTAAAGCCAAATCGTTGCGCCATCTGAGCCGAAATAGCATCAGCAGCATTTGATGTATAATCCATATCCCAAAAACCATTTTCTCCACCGGTAAGGCTTGCTAACATTGCATTTACTTCCTCTCCCGTGAAATAAGGAGCATTTGTAGCAGGATTATTGGTAAAACGTAAACCAGCTATAAAACCATAAGCTTCAGAAAGTGCATGGAATGATTTAATTGTAGCAAGCTCATCTGTAGATAGCAGCTCCTTACCTTCATGTAGATAATATACAGCTCTAACTGCACCTATAACTGATAAGTTTTGCTTAATTACCTGTATTTGCTCGTTACGGGTTGTGTAGTCTTTATTAACTATGGCAGCCCTGCCTTTAATAAAAGCATTTTTAATATTATCTGTTATACCTTCAAAATAAGGATTACCGTTTACAGTATTCATATAACTTTCCCAGTAGTATTTCTTTACAGAACCATCAGTATTTGTAGTAGTATAACCAAATACATAACCATAAGCCTCATCCCACTTATGCTCCATAGTAGTATAATTTGCCCCCTCTTCAAGAGTACCTGCATCATTAGCAGGTTTTGTTTCATCGAGCACATTAGTACTAAGATAATTATTTAAAGCCTGATCCATAAAACAAGCACCCATTAAACCTTTTATGATAGCCTGATTGATTTCAAGTCCGTTACCGTTTACCAGTCTTTTACCTGCATCTACCGAACCTGCAATACCAGGAGCTCCAGTAGTTTCATATTGTGCTGCCACAGCACCCATTTCGGTAAAAAGGTTATCAAAAGTAGTTTTGATTTCGTTAGCCTCTACTGTATTAGCCGAAAAATAATCAGCCGAAGCAGCAGTCTTATTTCTTAGTTGTTTTCCTGAATTATTAAGTTTATCATCTGCAAAAGGATTATTGGTGTTTGAGAACATATCTATAACCTTTTGAGCATCAAAATCAGGATAACCTGACTGATTTTTAGAATAAGCATCAAACTCTGCAAGCATTTTTATTCTTTGCGTCTGTCCTGAAAAATTAACACTTGTCTCGCCGTTTCTTTCAAACTGATAAGTAGAAGGAACCTCATATGAAAGTCCGTTAACATTCTCATCATCACTTGAACATGAAACCAAAGAAGATACAGTAAAAGTAGCCGCAGCTAAAATAGTAATAGCTTTAAAATTCATTTTAATGTGGATTAATTGTTGTTTTAGTGGGCGCAAATATAAAACATACTAACGTGTAAAATAAAACTATTTATAGTAAATCTAAATAAATTTACTATCAAAAAGCACCAAACACTAAGGAATCAACCACTAACAAACACATTATTAACAATTTAAAGTAAATAAAGATAATAATGAATAATTACTTATTAAATATTTATTAATTTTGTAACTAAATCCCCCAAACAATGAAACATACTATTTTTACTTTCCTGGCAGGCTTAATAGCCCTGCTTGGATGTTCCTGTGAACCACAGGACACCGACCAACTCATCTCACAAAATGAGCTTGCTTATGTAAGCCAATCTGTCCCAAACCAATTAAAAGGAAGTTACTACTCCCACACCAGTACAAATGCTACCGGCAAAGAGGAAGTTGTTATTGAACTGACCGCCAACAGGCTTTGGATTAAGGACATGTATGACCTTGACCTTCAACAATACAGGATATTTGTTAACGGAACCTGCTGGACCATTATTTATCTTTCTGACAAACAAGAGATAAGAATAAGTGATTACATTAAAGAGGAAAACTTTGTACATATTACACTTTGGGAAAACGGACAAATTATTAATGATCTTGGTATTTATGACAAGGTTAAAGAAAATGAACCACAACCTTAATCAATAATCAGTACTTTGAGAAAGGCTCCGCAATTGCAGAGCCTTTTTTATTTATTAACAATAAACCACCTCAACAATTCAATAAATAACTTAAAAACAATTATTAATCAAATAATTACTTACCTTTGTAACTTAATCCCACACCCCACGTTTTATGAAATCTTGTTTTGTAGTAATCCTTTTAGGGATAGTTTCCCTACTAGGAACCTCATGTGAACCACAGGAGGTAAACCAGGAGCCCACCCAACTCAGCCCCTACCAAAGTACCTACACAGTACCTACTCAACTACAAGGCGAATACACAAAACATAATGGAGCCCCTAAAACGGGCAAAGAAGAGATCGAAATAATAATTACCAGTGACCATGTTTCGGTTAAGGGTTTGTATGATCTCGACCTGAACAGTTACACCTTTTTCGTAAACAGCGACTGTTGGTTAATTATTTACCTGAGTGACTCACTAGAGATCAGGATAAGTGATTATATCAAAGAGCTCAACTTAATTGTTGTTACGCTATGGGAAAATGGAGTACAAACAACCGATTTAGGCGTGTTTGACAAAATAACTGTTCAATAAAAAAACAGAAACCCCGGTAATTACACCGGGGTTTGTTTTTACACTCAATACATAATATCCTTATATCCAAAGAAATCCGATAACAAACTTAGCCTCCCAGACAGCTAAACAAGTGAAACTACCACTCAAAATACTGATAATTAAACAATTACTTAAAAAAGGTTAAATACCCTTTTGATACCCGGTAATAAACCCCTTAATTATTTACACTTAACTATACGTTAACAAAATATTCGTAGGTTTGCGAAACCAAACCAATTATTAACCCGCCCCACTTAAATTAAAATTGTGTATGAAACAATTTTACCTTGTTATAGCCCTACTGCTGTGTTCATTCACTTTATTGGCTTCATCAAAAACCGCGGACTTATTTGATATCGATCCGCCGGTAGTAACCGGAACCTCAACACTATGTGACTCCGGAGATGTTACATTATCAGCCTCATCCTTACCGGGTGCAGAGATTAACTGGTATGATGTTGAAACCGGAGGAGCTCCTTTGGCAACCGGAGTAAGTTTTTCCGCCAACGGGCTTTCGGCAACCACAACTTATTATGCGGAAGCCAGCCTTAACGGAGAAGTTTCAGACAGAACCGCATTTACAATTACAGTAAGCGAACCACCGGTGATAAATGATATTGATTTTGTAGATAATCAGTGTTCAGGACTAGACATTCTGTTCTCTGCAAACATCAGTAGCGGTACAGCTCCCTACTCATATTCATGGAATTTTGGCGATGGAGAAACCTCAACCGAAACAACACCATCTCATCCTTTTTACAGTATAGGGTGTAGCACTGAAGAGTTTGAAGTGACACTTACCGTAACCGATACTAACGGATGTAGTGACACTTATAGCACCACTGTTACGGTTAAACAAAAACCTGATGTTGCCATAGAAGACCAGGATTTTTTTGCACCTTTTAGCAATTGTGATAACAGTCCGTCACAGGGTAACTCCAATTATACTATCACGATAAATAACATCTCGCAAAACGCCTGTGCGACTAATTATTCTTTAGACTGGGGAGACGGCAGTACACAAACAAACATTGCTTTTACCGACTTTCCTTTAAGCCATACCTATACTCAGCTAGGCTCATTTAACCTTGCCGTCACAGCTTTTGGTTCAAACGGATGTAACAATACCGAAGTTTATGTTGTAGCCAACCAAAGTAACCCCGCAGGTAGTTTGGGTACATTGGGATCTACAACAGGGCTTTGTGCACCGGCAGAAGTACCTTTTACCATAGGTAACTGGGAGCTTAACTCTCCGGGTACGACTTATATTCTTGACTTTGGTGATGGACAATCGGTAACATTAAACCATCCGCTTACAGAAACCACCATATACCATAGCTACGAAGCAACTTCTTGCCCTAACGGAAGTTATACAGCAACACTTACTGTTACAAATGCCTGCGACAGTACACCTTATACAGCCGGTAATGTTCAGGTGAGGATAAATCCTACTGCCGAATTTATTGCCCCTGCAAGAGGATGTATTAACGAAAGTGTATGTTTCACTAACACCACACAACAGGGAACATTTGGATCAAGCTGTAGCGAACAAACAGTATATACATGGGACTTTGGAGACCCTTCATCACCTGATAACATTGTCACCGTAAATACTACAGGTGCTCCCGATCAATGTCATACTTTCTCGGCGCCCGGCACCTACACGGTTACCCTTACAACAGGTAATCCTTGTGGTGATTCTACCTATACACAAACTATTTGCATTGAGAGTCCGCTTACGCCCGATTTTGACCTAAATACAAACGAGGGGTGTGCGCCACTTGCAATAGCTACAACAAATACTACAGACGAAAGCAACTCCTGTGATGTAATATACAACTGGAGTGTAACATTTGCAGCTGCCGAATGTGATACCAATACTACTCCTGAATGGAGTTTCGCAAATGGTACAGGTGCTGATTCAAAAGATACTGCTTTCACATTTAACACCGCAGGTACATATACCATAAGGCTGATAGCTACCAATATTTGTGGCGCTGAACAAATTACAAAAACAGTAACGGTAAGAAAACCGCCTACAGTAACTATAAACCCTATAGATCCTTTATGTGGTGCTACCGAAGTAACTATTACACCTACTGTAACCATTACAGAATGTAATGGCGGAACTCCTACCTATTTATGGGACTTCCCCGGAGGTACACCTTCAACATCTACTGATGCCGAACCTAGCGTAACCTATACTACATCGGGCACACATACCTTTAGCGTTGCTGTTACCAACGATTGTGGTACGGTATCCGACTCACAATCTGTAATAATTGGCCCTGTTGTATTTGCTGAAGCTGGAGACAATGCAACTATATGCGACGGTGAGTCAACCACTTTAGAAGGTATCGCAACAGGCGGATCGGGAATTGGATATACTTATAGTTGGGTTCCTGCAACAGGACTAACTGGCGCAACAACTGCCACACCCGAAGCAGCACCAACAGTAACTACTACCTACACCCTAACCGTAACTGATTCTAACGGATGTACGGCAACAGACGAGGTTACCGTTTTTGTAAATCAGATAAATCAGGGAGCTATAGCTGCTAACCAAACTATTTGTAACGGAGGCGACCCTGTAGTTCTTACAGAAACCACAGCCGCAACAGCTGAAGGGACAATCACTTACCAGTGGGAAATATCAACTACAAGTAACACAACAGGCTTTAGCGATGTTACAGGTGCTACAGATGCAACTTACGACCCTCCAATTACCACGCAAAATACATGGTACAGAAGAAAGGTTACAAGTACCCTAAACGGTGTAGAGTGTAGTGCAACTACTAACTTTATAGCCATTACTGTTAACGATGTTTATGAAGGTATTATTGAAGAAGATCAAACCATATGTACCGGAGGTATTCCTAACATCATCACTACTTCTACACCTGCATCGGGTGTAGGGACATTAACCTACCAATGGCAAAGCTCTGAAGATGATATAACCTACACTGATATTGCAGGAGCAACTGCCGAGACTTACACTCCTGGAGCACTTATAGCCACAACCTACTACAGGCGTATAGTTACCAGTACCTTTAACGGTGTTTCATGTCAGGCAATAGGTAACAGTATAATCATAACCGTATCACCAGATCCTGTGATTGATAGTGAATCACTACCAAATCAGTCACTTTGTCAAAATGCTCCGGCTACAACTCTTGAAGTTACAGCGTCGGGTGGTGTGGGTTCTTTTACTTATCAATGGTATAGCAATACTGCGAATGATAATACTTCGGGCACACCCGTAACAGGAGCAACAGCTTCAACATTTACTCCGCCTACAGACGTTGCAGGTACGTTATATTACTATTGCGTGGTATCGCAAACCGGTTTGGGGTGTACTGTTATTTCACAAACTGCCGGGGTAAATATTATAGCTGCCCCAGTTTTTAGTGAGCAACCTCTTTCCAGTAATGTATGTTTAAACGGTACTCCAAACACACTTTCTGTAACCTATACTAACGGTACAGGAACACCGTCTTATCAGTGGTATTCCAACACTATTGATGACACTACAACAGGAACCGAAATTGCAGGAGCTACAAGCTCAACCTATATACCTTCTACCTCAACAGAAGGAACAACTTATTACTACTGTGTGATTACCTTCCCTGTAGGTGGATGTTCTCTAATAACATCAGATACTGCCGAAGTAAATGTAAATGCCATACCGGTAATTACTGAGCATCCAACCCAAACACAAAGCTTATGTGTAGGCGGTACTGCTTCCCAACTAAGTGTAGCTTATGATGGTGACGGAGGTAATACAACTTACCAATGGTATAGTAATACTACAGCTTCAAACTCCGGAGGAACATTAATTACAGGAGCAACTCAGGACACTTATACACCACCTGCTTTTACAGCCGAAGGAACTTATTACTATTATGTAACTGTTGATTTTGAAAACAACGGATGTGGTAACCTTACCAGTGAAGTAGCTGAAGTTATTGTAGTACCTGATCCGGTTATTACACAACAACCACTGGCAACCCAGTCGTTATGCCAGAGTCCGTTTGCAGAAGATTTAACTGTAACTGCTACAGGCGGTGTAGGATTACTTTCTTATCAATGGTATAGCAATACAGCAAACAACAATACAGAAGGCACTGAAATAGCCGCAGCAACTGCTGACATCTACTCTCCTCCTGCTGACAACGTAGGCACAACTTATTACTACTGTATCATTACTGCAGAAGGATCGGGCTGTAGTGTGACAAGTGATACCGCAGAGGTTATTGTAAACCCTTCTCCTATTATAAGCACACAACCACAATCCGAAGATCTTTGTTTCGGGCAACCAATACCAGAACTTAATGTTGACTATACGAATGGTACAGGTACACCAACCTATCAGTGGTATAGCAATACAGTAAACGATACAACCACAGGTACTCCTATTGCAGGAGCAACATCAGATACATATCAGCCAACAGACACCAACCCGGGAACTTTGTACTACTATTGCGAAATTACCTTCCCAATAGAAGGTTGCTCGGTAATCTTATCAGAAGCTGCTGCAATATCAATCTATGCTCTACCATCGGTTAACGATATTAATACAGAAACCTGTAGCAACGAAACATTTACTGTTACCCCAACTGATGGTAACGGGAACAATGTTCCGGCAAATACTATGTACACCTGGACAGCTCCGGCAGGTACAGGCTTTACAGGCGGTAGTGCACAGGCTACTCCGCAACCGGAAATCAGTCAGACATTAATCAATACTACCAATGCAACAGTTACGGTTACCTATACGATTACACCTGTTGTGAATAACTGTAACGGTGAAACATTTATGGTTACGGTTACCCTATACCCTGCTGCAACTGTTGAAGATGGTGAAGTGCTTGTTTGTAGCGGAAGTGACTTTAGTTATGATCCTGCAGGTAATGCAACAATACTTCCGGCGGGAACGCTATACCAATGGGAAGTTCCTGAAGTTACAGGAGGCATTACCGGAGGCACATCAGGCAGCGACGCGTCACTGGTTACAGGTACACTTACTAACCCTACGGCGACCAACCAGACAGCTACCTATACGGTTACCCCTGTATCTCCTGACAGAAACTGTACAGGAGAGCCTTTTGAAGTTGTGGTTACGGTTAGTCCGGAATTTAGTGTATCATCTGATGTTTCAAACTATAACGGATTCCAGATAAGCACATCGGGAGCTACAGACGGTTGGATTAACCTTAGCCCAACAGGTGGTTCGGGCACTTACACTTACAACTGGACCGGACCTGACGGGTTTACTGCCGATACCCAAAACATTGAAAACTTAGGCGAAGGTACCTATAACGTTATTATAAGCGATGGCTTATGTAACGATATAGAACTAACCATACAGATTAATGCACCGCTTCCGCTTACTATTGGCGAAGCTGACGCAAGCCATGTGGATGTTAGCTGTTTTGGAGCCTCTACAGGTGTTATTGAAATAGAGATTACTCAGGTTTCCATTGCTCCTTTTGATTATGTACTGATGCTTGAAGATGGTACTGTAATTGAAACAGTTGAAGATACTTTTGCAGAAAATTATATTTTTGACAATTTGCCCGCGGGTAACTATACCGTACAGGTTACCGATGCTAACGGTACCATTAAGACTATTGAAGATATTATTATCACTCAGCCGGAATCGGGCATTACAATTACCGAAGCTGTTATTACCGACTTTAACGGGTTTAACATAAGTTGTTTTGGCAACCAGGATGCCGCTATAAACCTTACTGTAGAAGGGGGCTACCCTGGATACACCTACAGCTGGACAGGACCGAATGGATTTACCGCCGATACTCAGGATATTGCCAGCCTGGCACCGGGTACTTATACCGTAATTATTAACGATACTACAGGAGCTTGTCCGTTAACGGAAAGCTATACCATTACTGAACCTCAACCTATAACCTATACCGCTACAGTTTCTAATTATAACGGTTATGGTGTGAGTTGTTTTGGCGTAAATAATGGTACTATCAACATACTCCCTACAGGAGGTACCTCTGATTATATCTATACATGGGCAGGACCTAACGGGTTTACCTCAACCGAGCAAAACCTTACCGAACTGGTTGCGGGTACATATGAACTTACACTAACCGACACCAATAACTGTACAGCCCTTAGCAGTACTTACACATTAACCGAACCGGAAGAGATTACTATAACCGAAACCCATATTAATGTAATTTGTTTTGGCGATACCACTGGTGAAATTGATGTTACCGTAACCGGAGGAGTACCATTACCTGCCGGAGGTTATGAATACAGTTGGACAGGTCCTAACGGATTTACTTCTGCCAATGAAGACCCTACAGGTTTAACTGCAGGAGCTTATACACTAACAGTAACCGATAATTCAGGCTGTAACGCATCAATAGCTGTTACAATAACCGAACAACCGGAAATAATAATTATACCTACAACAACTCCTATTACATGCTATGGTGCAGATAATGCTTCCATTTCTTTAGCCATATCAGGAGGTAATCCGCCTTATATTGCAGAATGGAGTAACCTTGCTACAGGTACGTTTCAGGATAATTTGGGCGCAGGTACTTATACCATTATCGTAACTGACGAAAGTAACTGTACTAAGACCATTTCAGTAGTTATTGAAGAAGCTCCTGTATTTACAGTAAACCCTATTTATACTAACATTTCATGTCACGGAGCTAACGACGGTAGCATAGCGCTTAACCTTATAGGTGGTATTGCTCCCGTAACACTTACATGGAGTGATGGATCTACAGCAGGTACTACCCGAAACAATTTAGGCCCGGGTACCTATACCGCTACTATCACCGATGGTACACCTTGCGAAATCATCAGGACGTTTACCATAGTTGAACCGGCAGCACTAGTGTTAGATGCCAATATTACACATGCTACCGATTGCGACGACACCATGAGTGGTGCGATTGACCTGTTGGTAGCAGGGGGTACACCTCCATATACCTACAGCTGGTCTAACGGGGCTACCACAGAAGATTTGACAAATATTACATCGGGTAACTACCTTGTAGAGGTTACAGATGCTAACGGTTGTTCTAATACTGCCACCTACTCCATTACACGACCTGATCCAATTACGCTTACCGTATCAAACGATATTAATTTTAATTGTGATACTCATTTTGTAAGTCAGGTTAATGTAGCTCATGCCGAAGGCGGTGTTCCTCCTTTCCAGTACTCATGGACTACAGGAGATGTTAGTGGGCAATTTGACCAGTTTATGACCACCGACCAGAACGGCACCGTAATAGTTACTGCAACCGACTCTATGGGGTGTACCGCTACACAAACATTTGAGGTAGACACACAGCAACTGGGCGAGGCTTTCTTCACGGCAGAATCGTATGCTTATACTACTTATCAGATATATTCAATAATGGACCCTGTGAGTTTCACTAATGAGTCTACAGGAGATTATACCGAAGTATCATGGGATTTTGGAGACGGAAGCTTCTCGGACGAGATTGACCCAACCCACACCTATGTAAGGGAAGGTACCTATACTGTTACTCTTACCGTAGTATACCCTTATGGATGTACAGATACTTACAGTATTATAATTAAAGTGACAAAAGGTTATGAGGTTATGATCCCTAATGCATTCACACCAAATGCCGATGGTGTTAACGATACATTTAGCGCAGTGTACAAAGGTTTCAAAAGTATTGAACTGAATGTTTATGACACCTGGGGCTCTCTTATCTACAGCGAAAAAGGCGAAGTGATAAGGGGCTGGAACGGTTATATTCAGGATATTCCGTCTGAAAACGGAAACTATTATTACCGTATCAATGCCGAAACATTTTACGGCCAGTTTGTAAATTTTGAAGGACCTTTTGCATTAATTAAATAGAAATGAAAAGAATAGTAATAATTACAATCATAATATTGGCATTTAATACCACTTGGGCTCAGGATCCTATTTTTACCCAGTATTTTATGGTGCCACAAACAGTAAACCCGGGCTTTACAGGTTTTATGGAAACTACTTCCATAGGTGTAATGCACAGAACTCAATGGCCGGATGCCTCACTGAAAATAAACAGCGATTATGCTTTTTTAAACACTTGGTCTGAAGAGATGAACAGTGGTTTTGGTGTAAACTTTTTGAGTCAGAGGGAATCGTTCACAAACTATCAGCTATCACAGGTTAATGCATCCTATGCCTACAGGGTACAGATATCAGACTACTGGTACTTCCATCCTGCCCTTGAAGTTGGTTTCGGGACAAAATCATACGGTTTTCAAAACCTTGTATTGGAAGACCAGCTGAACCTTGGTACCGGAGTAATCGATGCCACCAGTATAGACCCACTTGCACTCAATGAGAAAATAACCTTTTTTGATATTGGTGCGGGAGTATTGTTTAACAATGAGGAATGCTGGTTTGGAGCATCGTTAAAACACCTTAACAAGGCAAACATATCATTTATGCAGGCTGGTAACCTCCCTTTGGAAATGCTTTTCTCCCTAAATGCGGGCTACGAGTTTAAGCTTTCTAACTTTACAAATACTTTCCTTCCTTACAACTCTAAGTTATTGTTTACGGCCAATTATATGCAACAGGCGAAGTACAACAGGTTTGACCTGGGAATGGGAATTATTTTTGAAAGGGTATTTGTGGGTGCCATAGCTGCTACAAATCCGGCAAAAAATAACGGAAACAGTAACCTGTTAACTTCAATCAATCCTTATTTCGGATTAAAATATGAACATTTCAAAGTTGGATATTCCTACGATATACTAACTAATAATATGGGACGAACCGGAGGTATACATGAATTCTCGCTAATTTATCAGTTTAATTGGGAAAAACAATGTCAGGGTTGCCCTGATTATTATTAAAAGTGAAAGAGGTAGGAAATTCCCACATCCTACCTCTCCATCCAAACTAAGTTATACACCAATACAACTAGTTAATTCTTAACTATACTAAAAGTAGACATGAAAATACAGTTTAGAAAACGGAAAACCATAAAAAAAGCAGGGCGACCCTACCCTGCCATACACATCTAATACAAATATTTAACTAACATATTTATCTATTAATCAACAACCTAAAAATAATAAAGTGAAATTAAAAAACAAATATTATAATTAAATTATAAATATTAATGAATAAAAAAAGGCAGGGAATTCCCTGCCTTTACACCCAATTTAAAAAAGCTTACGGTATAGCTGATTATTAACTTTACTAAATCTACTTTATTAAAAATAATTAGCAATATTTTATTTAAAAATTAATTAAATCTTAAGAATAAATTATTGCTTCTACTTCAAATCAAAACAACTGAAAACCAATCCAGCCCCAACTGCCTGATAAGTTACCCTACTCTCCCCAAATACTAAACTGTCAAAACTGGCTTTAAACTCTAATGAAGGTATTATTTTGTATCCCAAAAACACTCCCCCGTTTAAAATAGAAATTTGGTTGGCTCCTCTTACCAATAGCCTTTCATAAAAAGCCTGACCTCCCTGCTTATATGTGACTGTAATTCCACCATAAAATTTTGAGCTAATATTATAAGACAAGTGATTTTCAAGATAAAACAAAGCTTTTTGCGTCATTTTACCAAAACCACCTCTACTCGCTTCATCATTTGGAGTAAAAAACTGAATCCCCGGGCAGGTTTCCAGCCATAATATTTTTGAGGTATTATTATTTATTCTAATCTGCATTGGTAACCCAAATTCAAAAGCCATTCGATTAGAACCAATATTAATAAGGTTATCAGAGCTATAACTCGTCTTATCAGAATACCAAAACCTAAACAGACCATTCATATTAAACTTTTCCGGATTGGTCTCAAAAAAATCAGTTGAATTTTTAGCATAATTATTAATAATACCCATTTCAAAAGCAATATAACCATCAGCAAAACCTTTCTCCTGAGCATCAGGAATAGGAGTCTCTTTTAAGGTAACATTGAAAGAAGTCACCCTGGCAACCATAGCGGATACTTTTGTCCACTTACCTCTTATCGCAAAAGTATGAGAAAGTGTAACGGGTATAACATTTGCTTCCGCTTTAATTACCGGTGTGTAATAATTACCAAAAACAAGTAAGTTTTGATCCATATTCATATACCTTACCTCTGCCTGCCACATTCCTGTAGGAGTAGGTAAATGTATACGCGCCTCGTCTGTTTGGGCTTGTAACTTGAAATTAGATAATAAGAAGAGAGTAAGAAGTAGTATTATTTTTCTCATGCAATGGTAAGATTTATATTAAATACATTTTTAAAACAAAATTAAGAGCCTGAATACTTAGACTTTTTATTTTGAAAATAATACCTGTACAAATCAAAAAGTAAGGTTATAAAAAAACCTAAAAACAATGAAGAAGAAAATGACAAATAATTAAACATATAATGTGAATTAGTTGTCCCTGTTGATTCTACAAAAAAAGTTCTATGACTATTTTTCCATCCCTGAAAAAATGCAAATAATAATATTAATGCATAAACTTTTAGTCGAATATAATCTTTTCTTTCAAATTTCATATTAATGTAATTTAATTTGTTACTACTTTACAATTGACATTAACAATTGTGGTATATGTTACTTTTGCATCATACATATAAACTTTAATCCCTGAATCACCTCTTTGAAAAGAAGTTATAAAAGACTGACTATTTTGATGTATTTATTTATGACGACGGATATAAAGGTCTAACTATAGGTTGCGAATTAGGAGCTTCACTACGCTTTCAAATTAACAAAGTGATTGTCGTACCTAGCATAAATTTCTCAAATGATTCAAACGGAAATAGTTTTAGCGAGTTGGCTTTAAAAGTAGGTTGGCAACTGTAACCATCTTGGCACTTTACTGCTTCGCACTTTGTTTTTTGTGGTTATTATTGTTGCTCACAGCCGAGCTTACACATCTTGTAAGCATCCTGATTTGTTGATTTAATTTTTTGATATATTATCCATGTACTAACAACTGATTCTTCTTTGTTTTTAAGAACATTCTCATAATTAAAAGCCAAAACATTAGAGTTTCCGCTATATGTACTTTCACAATGACAAGGATCTACTTCTGGTCTTCTTATAGGATCAATAATATCAGCCAAGTCCCACTGTTTAGAGTCTTTCAAAGCTAAATAACCCCCCTTATTAGACCCTTTCATAACAGAATATTTTTCCTTTAATACAAAATATTCTTTTTCTGCTTCTTCATAACTTTTAAATGAGGTATTTCCAATATTTTCTTTCATTACTTCCAGAAAAATATTCTCATAACACATCTCATAAAACTTTTTACGGAAATATATTTTATTTATGTATTCTCCGGCTGCCTGCTCATAATCTTTATAACTTTCAGATTCAATCATTAAATTGTATTCATGCTTTAGATTTTCATTTACTGATTTTTCCTGAGCAGTTGTAAATTGAAAAATCAGAATTAAAATTAATACAATATTTTTTTTCATAATACAGTAAGGTTGGTTAATCAAAGATAAACCATTTTTTAAAATCATAATAGAAAAGCTACAAAAACACCCTAACATTCTCAAATTCTGACTACTCCACACTAACCTCCCCTAAAACTCACACTTCAAAATTTCTCTAAAGCATCTTTGCAATGTGATTCAATAACACATGAGCAATTTTGACATTCTATTATACAGGGAAATTAAAAACGGTAAGCATTACGACACACTAATACCAAAAACTACCTGTAAAAGCACTTATCTGGGTGATGGCATGACCGACTTCTCAGTACAGGAAATGGCTTCAATGGTATAGCCATTTCAGGGAAGCTTACCGTTGATAGCTGTTAATTTGCTGTTAATACCACAAAGCACATTCTATTGGAGAGCTTTATTCATTACATTAGCTCATGACAAAGGTAAGGTGTTGTCAAAAAAGAATTATTTATTCGTGAAAAGCCGTTCAAAAGAGCGGCTTTTTTTTATACTTAGCTACTGATTATCAATATTTTTAACTACTTTAACTACCAAATAAGAATAAATGAAAAGCTTAATAATAATGTTCATCGCCTTGACAGGGTTCAATATTCAAGCTCAATCATTACCTGTAACATCTACAACTTCACTAACTAATCCTGATATTGACACAAATTTTGGAACAAGTGGAAATTACGCACAAGACACTGCCAATGAAAGAGACCAATATGTTGGCATTTGGCAATACAATCAAAATGGAATATTGTTTCAGGTTAAAATAGAAAAAGTCAATCAACTATTGTCAAAATGGGAAAATGAAAATGGCACTGTATTTCGCTATACATATTGCGATGTCGTGATTTTTAAGTACAAATTAGTAGTAAATGGTAATCTAATACAAGACAATTTAAACCAAACTAATCTTCCTGACCTTTATCCTTCTGAAGCTATAAAAAAAGGCACTGATGATGATCTATACGGTTCTTTCTATGACATAACAAATAATGTTGCTAGCAGGGTAAGTATAAAACTCTTAAATACAGCTACACCTAAAATAACTTTCAATCTAAGTCAGGGTGCTTATTATTTTCCAAATCCAGACTTGCCCAATAATACAGAACCTTTATTCACCGTACCAACCGGTGAAATAGAAATGGTAAAGATTAATTAAAAAGTATCTATACCTATTAATATAATAGCCCCCCTGAACTGATTTTCAGAGGGAGGGGTATTTATTTTTTAGAAGTCTATTCTTACTAAATCAACAACATTAAAATCGCTTTAACATAATTTATCGATTTTTTATGCATTTCATCGACTTGATTTTACTTTTTTTTCTTCTGCTTTTTTATTTTGTAGTGTAAAAATGGCCATCCTTACCGTGAATTCCGAAAAACGAAAGAGTAGGACAAATTTTTAAAAAAACAGAGATGAAAATTAATGTATTTCAAAAATTTATTTTATTTACCGTTTTTGGTAGTTTAATGATATCTTGTACTTCTGATGATAACAGTACAAATATTCAAACTAAGACAATTGAAACTCAGTTTAAGTCAACCTCTAGTGCAATGATAGAGTTTGAAACAACATTGAAAAATGTATCTTTGAAAGTTGCTGAAATTGTAAAAAGTGAAGGATATAGTAAAGATCCTGAGAGCTATGAAGAAACATTAAACTTAGCAATGGCTCCTTTGGTTGTTCCAAGTAGAAAACTAATTACAGAAGCAAAAATTACTTCGGAAGAGGCACCCGCTATTTCAACCCTTACTGACCTTCAGACTATACAAACTGGTCTTTTAATTTATACTCATAATACTGTCCAAAATGATGATCCTTCAGTACTAGACTGCGTAGCCAGAGCTTTTGTTGGGCTTGAGCTCCATGAAGGATTTTGGGGAAGCTTCGCGACTAGACGTGCTTTAGTAACTGCAATAGGAAAAGTAGCCTCTAGGTATTTAGGAGCTATAGGTGTAGCATTAATTGTTTATGATTTTACAGACTGTATGGGATGGATATAATATTTAATATAGTATTTATCGTATTTTTTTCTATCGTACTGATAGTATACATTAAGAATGTATCAATACCTAATTTAAAAAAGTATAAACTAGGGATTATAAAAACTTTTACGCTAGGAAAGTCAATATTACTTCCAATGATATTTTTGTACTTTCTTGTTATTAAGGCAGCAAAAGTTGTTGAGCATCTTAATTAAACTACAAAGGGTTGTCTTATTGCTTTGAGGCAACCCTTTTTTATATATTAAAAATAATTTTTAATAATCAATAAGTTAGAATAATCTTCCGGCAGTCTGCATCAATATCACGGAGATACTTTGTACCTCGCTCATCTTTGCCTTAGCCTTCTTACGGTTAACCAGCCATACTTTAAACTGTGTCACACGGCTTTTAAAATCAGGATAGGCGCTTTCGGCCTGTAACTTCTTGGCAATGTCCATGGCAAAATCTATGGCTTCGGTAATGGTTTTGGCCGAATTAATATTTACAGGTTCCTGTGGCTGCAACTGAAGTTCCCGGCATGCTTCTTTCTCATACGGATTAAAACCGTTGGCCAGTATTGCTTCCACCGATTCCTTTACGAGCTTGGCGGCTTTATTTCTATCGCGTAAGGTGTCATAATCATTGATATTAAATAAATGTTGGGCTGGCGTTCTAAATGCCCATTTTCGGGGTTGCGGAAGGTGTAATAAACATACCAACGGGCAGATAAATCACCGCCGGCATCAAAGATACTTACCTTCCCATACTGTTTTTTCTTTTTCAAATTGTGTTCAGATTCCTGTTCAAATTGCAAAAGTCTGTAAATAGAAAGCATAAAAAAACGGTTTTAAATTGCTTTAAAACCGTTTAAAATCAAGCGCTAGCTTCTTAGTAGCGGGAACTGGACTCGAACCAGTGACCTTCGGGTTATGAGCCCGACGAGCTACCTACTGCTCTATCCCGCGATGTTTCAGGTGCAAATATACAACATTATTATTGAAATACCTCGATCTATCTAATTTAATTGCCATTATTATTTATCAAAGAATAAACTAATAGGTTACCATTCATCACAACCTATTATATGCACAGCAATACTATCCCTTCTCTTTATAGTAAATTCTTCTGAACCAGCTGTTTTAATTATACTATCTCCTACACTATAGTTATAACTTCCTGAGAAACCTTTTGAGTATTTAGTTTTCCTAATTGCAACCATAAAAGCTAATTCCATGTTATCAACCTTAATATACTGATAAATACCATGTCCATTTTTATACTCTATTATCCCCTTAATAGCCATAGCTTTCATCTTACAAAACTCTTTGTTTTCCTCACTGTTAAATGTGACAAAAGAATAATAATTGTAAGCAATAACTACAATTATAAAAACAGTTCGCAAATACTTAAGCGCCTTTTCCTTCATAGCTTTCAATTTAAAAACTAAAAAAAAAAGGCTTCACATATGTGAAGCCTTTTACTTAGTAGCGGGAACTGGACTCGAACCAGTGACCTTCGGGTTATGAGCCCGACGAGCTACCTACTGCTCTATCCCGCGCTGTTTCGAGTGCAAATATACGACCATTATACAGAACTACAAGAAAAACACACAAAAATCTTTTTATTTCTTCTATTGCGCTGATATGACTACCTTTGCAGCATAACTTTTTTTATATGTCACATAAAGCAGGCTTTGTAAACATTATAGGGAACCCTAATGTAGGGAAATCTACCCTAATGAACGCCTTTGTAGGCGAGCGCCTATCTATTATAACCTCTAAAGCACAAACTACCCGCCACCGTATACTGGGTATTGTGAATGGAGAGGATTTCCAAGTTGTGTTTTCAGACACTCCCGGAATCATTAAACCCGCTTACGAACTACAAACATCCATGATGGACTTTGTAAAATCGGCCTTTGAAGATGCCGATGTACTTATCTATATGGTTGAAGTAGGCGAAAAAGACCTTAAGGATGAAGCATTCTTTAAGAGAATCATTCACGCGCAAATACCGGTATTACTATTACTTAATAAAATAGACAAGTCGTCTCAGGAACAACTGGAGGAACAGGTAACACTTTGGAAAGAAAAAGTACCAAATGCCGAAATCTATCCTATATCGGCACTGGAGAATTTTAATGTGAAAGAAGTATTCAACAGGATTATTGAATTACTACCTGACTCCCCTCCCTATTATCCTAAAGATGCGCTTACCGATAAGCCTGAACGATTTTTTGTAAACGAAACCATACGCGAAAAAATCCTTTTGAATTATGATAAGGAAATCCCTTATTCCGTAGAAATTGAGACCGAGGAGTTCTTTGAAGATGAAGACATCATCAGGATAAGAGCCGTTATTATGGTAGAGCGTGACACCCAAAAAGGTATCATTATAGGAAACAAAGGGGCAGCCATTAAAAAGGTAGGAATACAGGCAAGGGAAGAACTGGAAAAATTCTTTGGTAAAAAAATCCACCTTGAAACCTTTGTAAAAGTGAACAAAAACTGGCGTTCTAACCCATTCCAGCTTAAACGTTTCGGGTACAACCAAAAATAAAACAGTAACTCAAAAACATAGCAAAAAAACTAAGTTACAGGCTGTTTAGCAATTTTAGCAGTTTATATGTACTTTTGCAAAAAATTTAAAACAACGAAATGAACAATATCGTAGCTATAGTAGGTAGGCCTAACGTAGGAAAATCTACTTTTTTTAACCGACTGATACAGCGCAGGGAAGCTATCGTAGATTCTGTTAGCGGAGTAACGCGTGACAGGAATTACGGAAAAAGCGAATGGAACGGAAAAGAGTTTTCTGTAATAGACACAGGAGGTTACATTAAAGGTTCTGACGATATTTTTGAAGGAGAAATCCGTCGTCAGGTAGAACTTGCTATTGATGAGGCCGATGTTATCATATTCGTTGTAGACGTAGAAGATGGCATAACTCCTATGGATGAAGAGGTAGCCAAACTCTTACGTAAGGTTACTAAACCCGTACTTCTTGCCGTTAACAAGGTGGACAATGCCATGCGTGTTGACGATGCTATTGAGTTTTACAACTTAGGACTTGGTGAGTACTATACCATTGCCGGTATGAGCGGATCGGGTACCGGAGAACTTCTGGATGCTTTAACCGACCTTTTACCGGAACCGGAAGAAGCAGATGAAGAAGAAGCACTACCACGCTTTGCTGTTGTAGGACGTCCTAACGCAGGAAAATCATCATTCATAAATGCACTTATTGGTGAAGACAGATATATAGTTACTGATATTGCAGGCACTACCCGCGATGCTATTGATACGAAATACAATCGTTTCGGTTTTGAATTTAACCTTGTAGACACGGCTGGTATACGTCGTAAAGCCAAGGTTAAGGAAGACCTTGAGTTTTACTCAGTTATGCGATCGGTAAGAGCTATTGAACATAGTGATATCTGTATACTTATGATAGACGCTACCCGTGGTTTTGAAGGTCAGGATCAGAGTATTTTCTGGCTGGCAGAAAAAAACCGTAAGGGTGTGGTAATCCTGGTTAACAAGTGGGATCTTATCGAGAAAGATACCATGAGTACACGTGATTATGAGAAAAAAATACGCGAAGAGCTTCAGCCTTTTAACGATGTACCAATCCTGTTTGTTTCTGCTTTGACTAAGCAACGTTTACTTAAAGCACTTGAAACTTCAGTACAGGTATTTGAAAACAGGAAACAACGTGTTGCTACCTCTAAGTTAAACGAACTGATGTTGCCTATTATAGAAAACAATCCGCCACCGGCGCTAAAAGGTAAATACATTAAAATCAAATACTGCATGCAATTACCTACAGCAACTCCGCAGTTTGTATTTTTCTGTAACCTGCCACAATATGTAAAAGAACCTTACAGACGCTTTATAGAGAACAAGTTAAGAGAGCATTATGACTTTTCGGGCGTACCAATAGACATCTATTTCCGTCAGAAGTAAAGTTTTCCTTGCTTTTAACATACTAAAATCATTAATTAGCTGTTTAATAAGACATACCTTACTAACCAGCTAATTTTTTTTATCGCTATGAAAAAGAGTTCCTTACTCCTCTTTTTATTTTTAATGTTCTCAACATTTTGTTTTGCCCAAAATATAACCCTTAAAGGAGTTGTTACTGACGACACTAACTACCCTCTGGAATCGGCAACGGTTTATTTAACTTCTGTAAAAGATTCAACAGTAGTAGACTACACCATTACTAAAAAGAATGGATCGTGGGAAATGAAAACCCGAAAAATTGACGAGCCTGTTTACCTGAAAATTTCTTTTATCGGAATGGCCAGTTACACTAAACGGTTTGAAATTCTTAAAGCAGACGATGATTTTGGCACCATTGTCCTTAAAGATAACGCAACCGAACTTAGTGAAGTGGTTATTAAAGGAGAAGTACCTCCTATCCGAATAAAATCAGACACACTGGAATTTAACGCCTCTTCTTTTAAAGTAAGGCCCGATGCCAATGTAAAGGAGCTTTTAAAACAATTACCCGGAGTGGAAATTGATGATGAAGGTAAAATAACCGTAAACGGAAAGGAAGTAAACCAGATATTAGTGAACGGCAAGCCGTTTTTTGACAAGGATGGTAAAATAGCCCTTCAAAACCTGCCTTCAGAGATTATCAACAAAGTCCAGGTTACCGATACAAAAACCAAAGAAGAAGAACTTTCGGGTGAAAAAGCCAGTGGTAATAACGCCAGTATTAACCTTACTATAGATGAAGACAAAAACAAAGGTGTTTTTGGAAAAGCTATGGCAGGGTATGGTAGTGACGACCGCTATGAAAGCAGCCTTCTCTTTAATTACTTTAAAGACAAGCAACGATTTAGTGTACTTGCCTCATCAAACAATATTAATTCTACCGGCTTCTCCATGGATGAAATTTTCGACAATATGAGAGGCGGTCGTAATAGTAATATATATTACAGCGGAAACGGAAGTTTTAATATTAATGGTGTACAGTTTGGAGGCGGATCAGGTATAACAAGGTCCAACATGGTAGGTATTAGTTTTTCAGACACATGGTTTAAAAAGCTCGACCCTAACATAAACTACTTTTATACCAGCGCCAATAATGAAAATGAAAGCAAGATTCGAATGGAATCATTCCTGACAGATGACGGTACCGGAATTGCCAAAAAAAACATTACGAACTCAACTTCTAAAAGTGAGAGCGATCAATATGCTCATAATGTAAACACTCAGTTTGAGTACAAAATTGACTCAACTTCTACAATTAACTATAGCCCGAGATTTACAAAAAGTAACACAAAAAACCGAAACACCTCATCACAAAAAACCTCTAATCAGGACGATGTTTTAATCAATGAGAGCGCCGGAACCACATTCTCTGAAACTGACGCAAACAACTTTGAAAGTAATTTAGATTACCATAAAGCATTTAGGCATAAAGGCAGAGGGATTAGCCTGTCACTATACAATGAAAACAACAAGAGTGAAGGAGCTAATTACAACCAGTCTGACACTTACTTTTATGAAAACGGCAATACAAGATCAGACATAAGAAACCAGGTTAGATACAACAGAAAAGCGGTTGACAATTATAGGCTTAGAGCAAGATACTCTGAACCGGTAACCGATTCACTTAAACTGATAATTAGCGCTGAATACACCAGCAATCAGCAAATTGAAGACAGAGAAGGATTTAACTTTAATGAAGAAACCGGTGACTTTTCAATAGCCAGCGATTCATTAACTAATTACCTTTCCTCAAGAACGAATACTGTAACACCTATCGCAGGGATAAGCATCAATAAAAGCAAGTATTCACTTACTTTTGAAGCAGGAACATCAATCTCACAATTTGACAACTTTTCAAGCTATCTGGGAACGAACTACAATCTTAATAAAACATACATATACCCTAGTGTAAACTTATATGGTAATTATAGGTTAAGCAAATCAAAGTATCTATATGCAAACTACAGCTACGATGTTTGGTTCCCACAGGCAAGTCAGGTACTACCGGTAGAAGACTTCAGCAACCCGCTCTATACCTTTATAGGAAACCCGGATCTTGACCCAAACAAATACCACAGCTACTATTTATCATTCGGTAATTATGATTACTCTACCAGGTCAGGATATAATATTTATGGCGGAGGTAATTATACTACCAGTGATATAGTTGACAAAACCACTATAGATCCTAGCGGTAAAAACACAACTACCTATACCAATGTTTCGGGAGTATACGGCACATGGTTTGGAGCAAGCGCTAATAAAACATTTAAAAAAGACGAGCACTCTTTTAGAGTAAACATTGGAGTAAGCGGAGGTTATGACAAAGGAAAGGCGTTTACAAACAATATACAATATGAGTCAGACTCATATCGTATTTCTCCAAAAATCGGAATAAATTATGATTTTGGCGAGTTATTAAACATATCACCTTCATACAAGTACACCTACCGAAAAACAGACTATACAAATTTCAATGTTGATTCACGATCTAATTTTACCCACGTAATAAACCTGCAAACAACCAGTTACTGGCCTAAACATTTTGTTTTAGGAAATGACTTTGGGTACACCTACAACTCACAGCTTTCAGATGGGTTTAAGAAAGACTTCTTTTTATGGAATGCAAGTTTAGGATATAACTTTTACAACGACCAGTTATTGTTTAAAGTAAAAGTTTACGATATTTTAGATCAAAATCTGGGCACATCAAGAACCATATCATCAAACTTAATTTACGACCAACAAAACACTGTTTTAAAGCGCTATGTAATGTTCTCACTTACTTATAAGATTAAAAAGTTTGGCGGGAAAGAAACTAAAAGCAGAGGAAATAGTTTTTGGATGTTCTAAATTACATTCAAGATATTCATAAAAAAGAGGCTGCAAATTGCAGCCTCTTTTTTATTTTATATAAACCAGTGTTAGATCATTTTTACCAGCCTCCTGAAGCGCCGCCGCCGCCGAAACCGCCGCCGCCGCCAAAGCCACCGAAACCGCCGCCGCCGGAACTTCCTCCAAAGCCGCTACCGCCGCCGAAACCGCCGCCACGACCTAAACTGCTTAATATTATTATATCGGCTAAAGTAGAACCTCCAGACCTGTTACCACGACCACCGCCACCGCCACCTCTGCGGGATAGTATTGAAATAATTATAATAAATAAAAATATAAAAAAGAAAACCAATCCTCCACCAACACCTTTCCCTCTTTTAGGCTCTCCTTTATATTCCCCCTTCATTACCTGCATAATTGCAGTTGTACCTTTATCTATACCGGCATAATAGTTACCCTTCTTAAATTCGGGAGTAATTTCATTTTCTATAATTAATCTTGCAACCGCATCTGTAAGTAAGTGCTCTGTACCATAACCTGCCTGTATAGTTACCTTTCTGTCTTGTATCGCTACTAAAACCACTATACCATTATCCTTACCTTTTTTACCTATTTCCCATTTATGACCTATATCTGTCGCATATCGGGCTGGCAATTCCCCCTGAGTCGTATTCACCACCATTACAAAAAGTTCTGTAGAGGTTGTATCACTATACACTTTTAGTTTATCATACAAAGCCCTGTATTCTGCCTTAGAGAGTGTATTTGTACTATCAATAACAGGAGGTATAAAATTGGGTTTTTCAGGTATTTTAACGGTTTGCCCAAAAACTACATTACTTAAAAGCAACAAAGTTAAGAGCATTATATTTTTAAACAATTGTTTCATTTAGCTTTTTGAAATTTCATTAGACAGTTCGTTTTCATCATCATCAGTATATGGGAAATAACTTTTTAAGCGCTCGCCTGCCTTTAATATTCCCTGTACCAAACCGTCTTTATATTTTTTTTCTTTAAAGTGAGAAATAATCAAATCTTTAGTACTGTTCCAAAAATCTGCCTCAACAACCTTATCGATTCCCTCATCACCAATTATAGCAAAAGTATGATCACTAACTCCTACATAAAACAAAACTCCGTTACGTGCAGCAGTAGTCTCCATGCCTAATTGATAAAAAACCTCCTGAGCTCTTTCGAGTGGAGGTTTTTCTGAATGATTTTCGATATGTACCCTGATTTCTCCCGAGGTGTTTTTCTCTGCTATTACTATCGCATCAACAATTTCTTTTTCTTCTTCGGGTGTTAAAAATTCTTCGGTTACAGACATTCTATTATATTTTATTTAAAATCAAATTCAACATCCGGAGCTTTTTCAGCACCTTCTTCAGCTTTAAACCTAGCCATATCTTCAAAACCAAACAAATTGGCAAAAATTACGGCCGGGAATTTATGTTTTTTAATATCATAAGTATTAACCGCCTCATTATACCTATCGCGTGTCACATTTATCCTGTTCTCAGTACCCTCAAGTTGAGATTGCAATGCCAGAAAATTCTGATTTGCCTTTAATTCCGGATAACGCTCCACAGAAACCAATAGTCTTGATAAAGCTCCCGACACTCCGTTTTGCGCCTGTTGGAATTGTGCTAACTGTTCCGGTGTAATATTAGTAGGATCTACGTTTACAGCTGTAGCCTTTGCACGGGCTTCGACAACCTGAGTTAATGTTGTTTTCTCAAAATCGGCTGCCCCTTGTACAGTTTTCACTAAATTACCTATTAAATCATTTCTCCTTTGATAACTGCTTTCAACATTAGACCAAGCTGTTTTAGCATCTGCCCTAACAGCTACTAAACCGTTATAAGATGAAACACTCCAAATTCCTAAAATTGCAATTACTACAATAACAATTATCCACTTTTTCATTTATGTTTGTTTTTAAAGTTCGTTTTTAATGTTTAATAAACTTGTTTTAATAGCCTCTAATTTACGAATTATCTCAAACTTATCCAGAGTTTTTTTCTGCCCCTCCTTTAAGTGTACCTTTGCGCCTTCAAGCGTAAAACCTCTTTCCTTCACTAAATGATATATAAGTTGTAGGTTTTTAACATCTTCGGGAGTAAACATCCTGTTGCCTTTGGCATTCTTTTTTGGTTTAAGGACATCAAATTCCTTATCCCAAAACCGTATTAGTGATGAGTTCACGTTAAAAGCAGTGGCAAGTTCGCCTATGCTATAATATCTTTTTTCAGGCAGGTCTAAATGCATTAGTCAAGCGATTGGTTTTCCTGATTAGCTAATTTAGAAATTAAAACGTATTCTTTTGCAGAAATGTTTCCGTAATAGAAGTTAATAGGGTTAATAACCTCTCCCCCTTTGTGCACTTCATAGTGCAGGTGAGGCGCTTCAGACCTACCGGTACTACCCACAAAACCAATTACATCTCCCCTTTTTACCTTTTGCCCCACTTTTACATTGTATTTACTAAGGTGAGCATAAAGGGTTTCATATCCAAAACCATGCTTAATTACAATATGGTTACCATAACCCGTAGCTCTGTTATCAGCACGTTGCACTACCCCGTCTCCGGTAGCATAGATAGGCGTTCCGGTTTTAGCCGAAAAATCCATTCCGGCATGAAACTTCCTGATTTTGGTAAACGGGTCACTCCTGTAACCAAAACCTGACGCCATATGTCTCAAGTCTTCATTCTTTACAGGCTGTATCGCAGGTATGGCAGCCAATAGTTGCTCCTTATCTTTTGCCAGTTTTGCGATTTCATCTAATGATTTAGACTGTACCGCAAGTTCCTTAAGCAGTACATCCAGTTTATTTGTGGTATTGATTACAAGGTCAGAGTTATTATATCCCTCCAGTTCTTTATAACGGTTAACACCGCCAAAGCCTGCTTTGCGTTGTTCATCAGGTATTGCAGATGTGTTGAAGTAAGCCCTGTACAGGTTATTATCCCTGTCCTCAATAGCCTCAAGTGCGGCAGTGGCTTCCTCCATCTGCTTACTGATTATCTCATAGTTCACCTTAAGGTTCTCTATCTCACGTGCCTGTAGCTTATCTTTTGGGGTTTCAAAAAACGGAGTATTTAAAAGCACCACAAAAGCCAAAAAACCAAAAAGTGCCGAAGACACTAAAAAAAGCGCCACAACACCAAGTCGTTTTCCCTTTTTGGGTTTAATTTTACGATAAGCCAGATTTTCTGTATCGTAATAATATTTTACCTTCGCCATGTTCTAATTTATTCTATTTTTGCACCTTAGATAAAAGGTTGTAAAATCGGGTATTTTGATAAACGAACAAATTTAGCAAATGTTACGGTTTTGCAGTGGTTTTTTTAAGCTAACTGCACCTTTTTTAATTTTTAAAGAACATAAACATTTTCATAAAGCATGAAATCTCAGGATATCAGGAAGCAGTTTTTAGATTTTTTTAAAGACAGAGGTCACTTAATCGTTCCGTCGGCACCTATTGTAACCAAAGACGACCCAACCCTTATGTTTAACAACTCGGGGATGGCACAGTTTAAGGAGTTCTTTTTGGGTAACGGAACACCAAAAAGCAAAAGGATAGCCGATACCCAAAAATGTCTTCGCGTTTCAGGTAAGCACAATGACCTTGAAGAAGTGGGTATTGACACTTACCACCATACCATGTTCGAAATGCTTGGCAACTGGAGTTTTGGTGATTACTTTAAAAAAGAAGCGATTCACTGGGCTTGGGAACTACTTACCGAAGTTTACAAAATAGACAAGGACATACTTTATGTAACCGTTTTTGAAGGCAATAAGGAAGATAACCTCCCAATGGACCAGGAGGCCTATGATATTTGGAAAGAACTTATATCTGAAGACCGTATCCTTATGGGTAACAAAAAGGATAACTTTTGGGAAATGGGTGACCAGGGACCATGCGGACCATGTAGCGAGATACACGTAGACATCCGTTCTGCTGAGGAGAAAGCACAAAAAGCAGGTCGCGAACTTGTAAATGCAGATCACCCTCAGGTTGTTGAGATATGGAATAACGTATTTATGGAGTTTAACCGTAAGGCCGACGGTTCGCTTGAAAAACTACCGGCACAACACGTGGATACAGGTATGGGCTTTGAGCGCCTTTGTATGGTTTTACAAGGTGTACAGTCTAACTACGATACTGATGTGTTTACTCCGCTTATCAATAAAATAGAAAACCTTACAGGTAAAAAATATACTATAAAGGCTGCTAACGATGAGGATGAAAAACTAAATATTGCCATCCGCGTTATTGCAGACCACGTTAGAGCAGTGGCTTTTGCCATTGCCGACGGTCAGCTGCCATCAAACAATGGTGCAGGTTATGTTATCAGGAGAATATTAAGAAGGGCTATCCGTTACGGATTTACTTTCCTTGATAAAAAAGAGCCTTTCATTTTTGAACTGGTTGATACCTTAAGTAACCAAATGGGTGAGTTTTTCCCTGAAATCAAATCACAAAAAACACTGGTTCAAAATGTAATTCGTGAAGAGGAAACTTCTTTCCTTAGAACATTAGACCAGGGGCTTCAGCTACTTGAAAACGTTATTACCTCTACTGAAGGAAAAGTGGTTTCAGGACAAAAAGCCTTTGAACTATATGATACATTTGGTTTCCCTATCGATCTAACTGCCCTTATCCTTCGAGAGAAAGGTTACAGCCTTGATGAGGCCGGATTTGAAGCTGCAATGCAGGAACAAAAAGCCAGATCGAGAGCCGCTTCGGAAGTCTCTACAGCCGACTGGACCATACTAACCGAAGGTAATACCGAAACTTTTGTAGGCTACGATCAGCTGCAGAACGAGGTAAAAGTTACCCGCTACCGTAAAGTAGACTCTAAAAAAGACGGTACCATTTACCAAATAGTACTTAACAATACTCCGTTTTACCCAGAAGGTGGCGGTCAGGTAGGTGATAAGGGTAAACTTATTTCTGCAAACGAAACTATCGAGGTAATCGACACTAAAAAGGAAAACAACCTTATATTACATATCACTAAAAAGCTACCTGAACATATAAACAGTACATTTACTGCACAGGTTGATGAGAAGCTACGTAATGATTCGGCGAGCAATCACTCTGCCACTCACCTGCTTCACCAGGCATTACGAACTGTTTTAGGCACGCATGTAGAACAAAAAGGATCGTTAGTAAGTCCTAACTACCTTCGTTTTGACTTCTCCCACTTCTCTAAAGTGACTGATGAAGAACTTAAACAGGTGGAAAACTTTGTAAACGCAAGAATACAGGAACACCTTCCGCTTATAGAAAGAAGAAGCATACCGTTCCAGCAAGCTATTGACGAAGGGGCTATGGCTCTATTCGGAGAGAAATACGGAGACAATGTACGTGCTATTAAATTTGGCGAAAGCATGGAACTTTGCGGTGGTATACACGTTAAGAACACTGCCGACATATGGTACTTTAAAATTGTAAGCGAAAGCGCAATAGCCGCAGGTATACGCCGTATTGAGGCTATTACTAACGAAGCAGTTAGAGAATACTTTGCTTCTCAGGAAAATGCACTTAGTGAAATTAAAGCCGCCCTTAAAAATCCGCAGGACACGCTTAAAGCTGTTGCTTCATTACAGGATGAAAATACAAAACTAAAAAAACAGGTAGAAGCCTTACTTAAAGATAAAGCCAAAAACCTGAAAGGCGAACTTGCTGCCGAAATACAGGAAATAAACGGAGTGAAATTCCTGGCAAAACAGGTAGACCTTGATGCTGCCGGAGCTAAAGATCTAATTTATGAACTGGGCAACCTTGGCAATAACCTGTTTATTGTACTTGCTACCGCACAGGACGACAAACCTATGCTAACCTGCTATATTTCCAAAGAGCTTGTTGCAGAGAAAGGCCTTAATGCAGGGCAGGTAGTTCGCGAACTTGGAAAACACATTCAGGGAGGCGGAGGCGGACAGCCGTTTTTTGCTACCGCAGGTGGTAAAAACGTAAATGGTATAAATGATGCCCTTGCTGCTGCTGCCGATTTTATAAAATAGTTTTTACAATCAAATTATATAAACGGTCGGTAATCCTACACTAAGGTTACCGACCGTTTTTTATTTCTGTTTTTATTTTTTTATACATTTACAATTAACCAACTAAACTAACAAACACCTTACTCATGAGAAATTTTCTTTTTCTTTTAATTACTGCATTACTTTTTTTGACTCCTTCATGCTCCATAGACGATGGTGCGGGACCCGAAAACCCTGCACAAGAACCTGTATTGTATGAGCACCCTATGCCGAAAGACATAACAATAACATCTGCTGACGGAAGTATCAAATCCATGCATTTTGAATATGCCAACACCAGTAGTTATAGTGGAAAAATCACAAAAATAACATATGAAGACGGCAGTTATGATGACTTTATTTATAATTACGATATCGGCCTGGTAGAGTTAAATAGGGTAAAAAATGGTGAGACTATAGAATATACTCAGTTTGAGTACGACTCTTTTAATTTATTAAAAAAGAGACGATATGTACTAAGGGAAGATGACGAACCATTGGTATATGTAACTACTTTCAGCCATAATACAAGTACTAAGACTCACATGAGACAACAATCAGAGAACGATCCGTATTTTGAAGAACAAAGTATTTCTTTCCAAACTTACTTTGACCATTTTGTTTTCGTTGAAAACTTAAACAACAACACGTCAAGTTCTTTTGAATACACTACAGAAACGTTTTCTCCATATGTTTTTGTAAATAATCGTGAAAACTTACTGTGGATATTTTTCTATATTACTGACAGAAACTGCACTATGGAAAGAAAATACATTGATGGTGTAAATGCAGGGCAGGACAGGTACGACTACATTTATAATGAAAAAAAATTCCCTGTAGAAGTAAAAAAACACAACAACGGATCAAACGAATTACTGGAAACTACAACTTACACTTACTACAACCTTTAATAATTATAAATAAAAAATGTATTACTATTTTTGCTTAAACAAAAGCAATTATAGTATTATGCAATTCAGAACCCAAATACCTGTCCCAAAAAGTAACTCACCTATTAGTTATGATTCTGAGATAGTGTCTTTGGGTTCTTGCTTTGCAGTAAATATGGGAGAGAAATTTAATTACTTTAAATTCCAAAATACCATTAACCCTTTTGGGATATTGTTTCACCCTGTCGCCTTAAGCAGGTTTATAGATTACTCTCTTAACGAAAAGGAATTCACCGAAGCTGATATTTTTCACCACAATGAGCGCTGGCATTGTTTTGATGCACATTCAGATCTTAGTAGTAACAGTAAAGAAGCATTACTGGAAAATCTCAACACCACAATTAAAAACAGCTCACAGAGGCTTAAAAAAGCATCTCACCTTATTTTAACACTAGGCACTGCATGGGTTTACCGCTTAAATAAAACCAACTCTCTTGTAGCTAATTGTCACAAAGTACCTCAAAAGGAATTTATTAAAGAATTACTACCTACATCTGAAATAAAAGAAGCCTTATCAAACATCATTAGAAGCATTACCAAAGTAAACCCAGACATCAGCTTTACTTTTACAGTTTCTCCGGTAAGACATATTAAAGACGGCTTTACTGAAAACCAATGGAGCAAAGCCAACCTCATCACGGCTGTTCATGAAACAATAAAGGAAAGCAATAAAAACACAAGCTACTTCCCTTCCTATGAAATTATGATGGACGAGTTAAGAGATTATCGTTTTTATGCCGAAGACATGATACACCCCAACCAAATAGCTATAGATTATATTTGGGAACGTTTTTGTGAAAGCACTATAACTGAAGACGCCCTCAAAACCATGAAAGAGGCTGATGCCATACAAAAAGGATCACAACACCGATCTTTTAATCCAGAATCAGACCAGCACAAGGCTTTCTTAGTAAAGCTTGAACAGAAAATCATAGCTTTACAGAAAAAGCATCCTCATATTGTATTCTAATAAAAAAGGACGCTTAAAGCGCCCTTTCTGTTATTAGGATATTTTTTCTTTTTCAAATATAAGTTCGAGTCCGCCATCAATTAGGTGAGACACCTCAGGTCGTTTTTTCTTCACCTCATCAAGATGAAGCACTACCTTATTAAGCAATTCTTCCTGTTTGTTTTTATGTAAAAGTTCGGCTATCTCAACAGATAACAACCAATCGTTAGGATGACTCTCTTTCACTTTGGTAAATATCGCTTCAAGATCTCCGGTTGTACCACCTCTTATATCTCTAACCTTTTGATAAAAACCTTCCAGTTCCTGTCTCTCTGCAGATTTTTTAGCTTTTATGGTTTGGCTTGAAGGAACGTGTGTAATAAGATCAAAACTATTCACATCGGCAGGGCCTGAAAAAGCAGAAACCACCTTCTTACCTACCGCCATATCATAAGTTCCCCATTGTGGTTGGAACAATACAGTATTGCCATGGGTAACAGTACAGTCTTTAAAGCTTATCAGGATTATTTTCCCCTGTATGTTTCTGGTCCCGGTTATAATTTCTCCGCTTACGGTTACATCTCCTTCAAATTCAAGAGTAACTCTTTCACCCTCATAAACACCGTATGCTTTTAAGTCACGCGGACTCATATCTTCAATTGCCAGATTAATCCCTTTTAGTTTACCCACAGGGCTACCAAAACCTTCTGCATGATAAGATGTACCATGACCTACCAGTTCTTTTTCCCTATAAGCAAGTGCCGTACCACCGGTACATTGTAAGTAAACAGGTTTACCCTCACTTTCTATAACATTAGAGAAAACTCCCGAAATCTGTACACCTGTACTAAGTTCAACAGTACCTAAAGCGTTAGAGTTAATCAGTTTTTGAACACCTGAGAGTCCTCCTGTACGTAAAGCCATTTTATTAGCAAACTCCTCCAGCACAAGGCTTAAATGAGCAAAATCAGGAGTTACAAAAAGTTGCGGTTGTGGTTTTGTAATATCAAAACTCTGGTAAGCCGCATTTATATCATAAGGTAATTTGGTAACATTATCGGTCATACACCATGCACTTTCACCAATAGACGAAAGCAGTCCTGCACCATATATTTTAGGATCATCAACGGTACCTATAAGTCCGTACTCCACTGTCCACCAGTGCAGGTTACGTATAAGTGCCATTTCACTAAGTTCACCAAGATCATTTTGAAGTTCATCTACCCTTTTCTCGGCAGCTTCAATTTCTTCCTGTGGAGTACCCTCAGCCTCTTTCAAAATGGAAAGCAACCTTATAGCCTCATAAATCTCGTAGTCCCTGGCTGATGAAATTGCTTTGCAGCCAATCTCGCCAAACCTTCTAAGATATTCGGCATATTCCGGATTAGCAATAATAGGCGCATGCCCTGCCCCTTCGTGAATAATATCGGGAGCCGGGGTATATTCTATATGTTCAAGCTGACGGATATCTGAAGCTATAACAAGTACGTTATACGCCTGAAACTCCATAAAGGCATTAGGCGGAATAAAACCATCTACCGCTACGGCAGCCCACCCTATTTCCTTTAGTATCCTGTTCATACCATACATACTTGGTATACTGTCTACCTCAATACCTGTTTTTTTAAGACCATCCAAATAAGAACTGTGAGCCACTTTACTAAGATAATCCACATTTTTACGCATAACATAGCGCCAAACTGCCTGGTTTATGGGAGTATACTCTTCATAATCCTGCGGTTTAATAAACTGTTTCAGGTGCTTAGGCAACCTGTCTATCAACGGATTACTTTCAATAGTAGCATTCATAATATAGTAGTCTTAGTAATTGAGGTAAAATTACGAAATTCTCAATTAATTTCTATCATATAAAAAAAATCAATTGTCAATGTCTGAAAATTAAACTCAATTTTAAATAAATTCGAATAAAAACGAAACTTTAACAGTATGCAATTACAATAAAGGCTTGTATTTTCAGTTTTATTTTTACTTTTACGAACCTTAAACATTAATTAATTTTTAAATTTTCATTATGAAAAAACTTTTTTGCTTTTTAGCTATTGCAGCTACAGCAGCTTTTACATCGTGTAGTAGCGATGACGATTCAGGAAACAACGATAACGGTGGCGGTGGCGACGTAGTAACGGGAATCACCCTTACTTCTAGCTCATCTACTGTTACTTTAGGTAACGCTTTTACTTTTACAGTAAAAAACAACCTGAATGAAGATGTTACTGCTGCTTCAACTATCTATGTAGACGATACAGCTCTTGAAGGTAACACTTACACTGCTACTGAAGCTGGTACTTACACTGTACACGCTACTAACGGTGACTTTACAAGTGCAGATGTAACTGTAACTGTAACTGAAGAAACTATTGTAATAACCTCACTTAGCGTTAGTTATGACGAACAGGTTGTTAGCGTAAACGAAACTATTACTTTTACAGCTACTGCTAACGGTGATATGGATGTTACTGCTGATGCAGTTTTCTATGTTAACGGAACTGAGATAGAAGGTAACACTTTCTCATCTGACGTTGTTGCTACCTATCAAATTACAGCTTCTTACGAAGGTTATACAACTGACGCAGAAAATGATGAAGAATATGCTGTTGTTGCTTTCCTAGATGCAGTTAACTTAACTGAAACTGATTTCACTAACACTGCTTTATTATATCTAGGTACTTTACCAACAAACACTACAACTTATGACTATTGGAGAGTAATAGCTTACAACAGTGAGCTTGCATTTGACGAACTGACAGAAGATCCTAGTACATTTGTTGTATATGATATTGTTGTACCTGCTACAGAAGGAACTATAACTCTACCTAATGATGACACAGCTTTATTTAACACAATTACATCTGTAGTTGTTGACAATGTTAACTACCCTGTAGTTGACGTAAACTTTGAAGGTGCTACATTTGGATTCACTAGTGACCTTTCTGATGACACAGCAACTACAATAGCCTACACAGTTAATGTAGATTTCAATGAAACTGTTTCTTCATCAAACCTAAACATCAACTATGACGGTGCTTATAGCGGATGGTATGACTTAAGTACTCAAGGTCGTTCTGCTAATGTGAACTCTTTCCTAAGCAAAATGTCTCAAAAATCTCCTATCAGAAAATAATTTTTCTTGATATATATTTTTAAAAAGCCGCTCAATGAGCGGCTTTTTTTATATATGCACTTAACGCATATGTTAAAACCAAAATGTGATTAGGTTTTAAATTGTTAAAAAAATAGATTTACACTATATAAATCAAAAAAACCTTACCAAAAATGAAAAGCTCAATAAAAACCTTTTCAAGTAGTATAATTTCATACAGTATCTTTTCTTTTCTCTGTATTCTATTTACTATCCATTTTTATACTTAGACTCAGCATAAGTATATAGCCAACTGTAGTAATACTCATTCTTTTTAGCCAATATATTAAAGTGCTCTTTTAACTAAAGAAAGCACTAGGCATTCTATTACCCGTACAAATCAAAACCAAATATTAACATTAAATTTTTACAAAATGAAAAAATCATTTCTTTTAGCTTTTGGGCTATTATCAATGGGAGCATTTGCTCAAAATACCTTCCCATCATCAGGCAATGTAGGGATAGGAACATCTTCTCCAGTAGTTGACCTAGAGGTTTTGGATTCAGGTCTATTAATTCCAATTGGAACAACCAATTATAACTACGCTTATTTTGGCAGCCGTGTAACAAGTCGTAATACAACTTCAGCAACAGGACTACTAATTAAAAAAAAGAGCGTTATAGGTGTTTTTCCTGACCCTTCTGTAACATCAACACTACTTCAAACCGTAGGAGGTAACTATGACGCAGCAACAAACACTTATACCCTAAGCTCCTATTTAGAATTTAATGCCAAACAAACTGCAAACATGTCGAGAGCAGCTGTTACATTTGGATATCAGGATAATGAATTAATGAGACTCAGTCGTGACGGTAAAGTAAGAATAAGCTCTACTGATATTGCCACACCTGCCGGCTACAGACTATATGTTGAAGACGGTATACTTACCGAAAAGGTAAGAGTAGCTGTAGAAGGAACTGCCGACTGGGCCGATTATGTATTTGCAGATAACTACAACCTTATGCCACTTAATGAAGTAGAAGCTTTCACTAAAGAGAATAAACACTTACCTAACGTGCCGTCGGCTGAAGATGTGGTAAATCAAGGTTTAGACGTTGCACAAATGGATGCTAAGCTACTCGAAAAAATTGAAGAGCTTACACTTTACCTAATTGAGCAAAACAAACAGATTGAAGAACTTAAAGCCGAAATCAAAGAGCTTAAGGAGCAGGATAAAGAGTAATATAAGTTTAACATAAAAACAGTAAACATGAAAAACTTATATATATACACTCTGCTAACACTTTTGTGTTGCTTAAGTGGTTTTTCCCAAACAGAGGATTATATAAAAACCGAAAAGGAAAGAATTAAAAAAGCTCAGGAAATTGAACATAAAATTGAGAGCTTTATATACCAAAACCTTCAGAAGTTTTCATTAACCCCAGAAAAGGAAGAGCAGGTAAAAAATTCAGTTATTGAAGAAAGTAAAGAACACGGACATGAAGTGTTTGACGGTACTATCGAATCTGCCATTTTAGAGATTAAAAAGGATGAATTAAGAAAACTTTACCTGAAAGAAAATCCTGAAGCTAAAATCACCTTAAAAGCAACACCTGTACCGCTTTCTGTTCCTGCCGATTGTATTAACGGAGACTTTGAAGACGGTATTGCAGGATACACCTTTACCAGATGGAGACCAACAGTGAATTTTAATATTGTAGACTGTAATGTAGACACATCAGGTCCTGAATATGAACCCTTTACCCCTACAGGAACCAATAATTTCACTCAGGAAGGGGCAACACTGGTAACTCAGGGATTTGACCCTTCTCTTGAAGCCTTTAATATCCAAATGCCTAGGGTAAACAATGGTACTTTTTCCCTTAAACTAAACAGAAGTGCCGGATCAAGAGATGTTTGTACCATGTCAAGGCAAATTACACCTTCAGATAATATTGTAGCATTTTCATACTCGTTAATTGTACAAAATCCTCACCCTACAATTCCAAACGTACAACCTTTCTTTACAGCACGTATTTATAACGGAAACGGAGACATTATAAGCAACAACCCTATATGTATTAAGGCAGATGCTAATAATGATGTTTTTGACCAGGTAGGAACGGGACAGAATGCTTTGTTATATACTGGTTGGATTTGTGACAGGCTTACCATACCAAGTGAATACGTGGGGCAGCCATTACGCCTTGAGTTTGTAATGACCGATTGCGGACAGGGTGCTCACTACGGAACCGTTTATCTTGATGACATTTGCGGCACAACCTGTGACAACCCGCCTTTTGGATCTATTCAACTTAATGACCAAGGGTATAACTGCCCTACAGATCCTTTTGATGTATGTGGTGTACTTACAGACCCTGAAGGTTCTGTACTTAGCTCAGTTGTATTAAACATACTTGATGAAAACGGAAGTGTATTTACCAGCGTTACCAACCCAACAATGAACGGCAGTGCATTTTGTTTTGAAGTTGACCCTGCAGTATTTAACGGCACAGGAGAATATACCTTCCAGGTAGTTGCTACTTACACAATAGGAACTTTTGTTTATACACTCTCTGCAACGGGAGCTACAGAAGCAACAGATTTAAGTTTCTCTAACGGAGCTAACATTCTAAACTCTTATGTAATTGAAGGGCAATTATACTGGACAGACTCTGACACTAGTTATGATTTAGAATTTGTAGGAGATCCAACCTGTTGCCCTGGAGTTACTCACACCAACCCAAGAACAAATTATTTTGCAACTACAGTAGAGGAAAACAATATCAACCTATACTACGTAGCATATATTCTGAATTACGAATGCTTTAGATGGCGTATTAGAACAAGTTGCGGGAACTGGTCTGAATGGTGTTGTTTAACAACCTCACAGGGCAACGACTTCCCTCCGGAAGCCGACTGGGGTAACCCTTATGAGCCTGCATGTTATGACGAAAATACAAACCTTTGTGAACAGTACCTATATGAAGATGAAAATGTGCCGGCTGACGAGACATCATTTGAGCAACGTGAAATTAGCATCACTGCTGTAAACACTATCAACGCTAACAATGGTAGAGCTATTTACAAGGCAGGTCATTTTGTAGAGTTACTACCTGATTTCCATGCTGAATACGGAAGTTTCCTTCTTGCAGAAATTGAAGAGTGTATACCACAAACGATATTTAACAATATCGCGCTTAAATCTCTTGACGGAGGACTACAGGAAATTGCCCTTGTACAGCAAAGCTTACAGCCTGAAAACGGATTTAAGGTATACCCTAATCCAACAAACGGCAGTATAACTGTACAGTTTGAGGAAGAAGTAAATGAGTTTATACTGTATGATGTTACCGGAAAACAATTGATGAATATTTCAAACTCTGCAGAAAATGAAGCAGAAATTGATCTTTCCAATCTTGCACCGGGAGTTTACTTCCTAACTGCAGACGGAGCACCAATTCAAAAAATTGTAAAGAACTAATTACTTTATCATAAAACTAAAAAGCCGCTCAATGAGCGGCTTTTTTTATTTCTTATTGTCTTTTTGTGGCGGAAACTGAGCAAGTATGTTTGATACAAATTCTTTTATACGTTCCTCCTTCTTATCTCGGTCCAGTGTTAAAACTCCGGTACCTACCCCCTGCCACACCAAATCTTTTTTCTTGGCATCTATAAGGTCTATATACAACGTACCTTCTGTAGATGTGCTAACAGTTGTATAGTTACCACCCCAGCCCCAGGGATAACCGTAATAGCCTCCCCAGCCCCAGCCGCCGTAACCCCAGCCTCCATAAAACTGGTTTACATTGACTTCCTTACGAGCTTTGGTAAAAAAGTTCACCATAAAATCAGGATTTTCACTTTTGGTAAATCCTTTTTTAGCAAACTCTTCATCAATGGCACGAAGAATCCTTTTCTTGTCAAGGTCAGATATATCAGCCTTATCTATACCCGGCTGAAAATAAGCATACGTCCTGTAAGTATTAAATTCAACGGCATCATCATAATCAGCAGCTACTTTAATAGAATTACAGGAACCTGCAAGGACCAAAACAAATAGTAACGATAGCAATTTTATTGTTTTCATAATCCAAAGAGTTAATAGTTCTTATTAATATACAAACTAATAACCTGCTCTTTATGATTATTAGCCCAACAATGCGTCGTCTACCATATTAGGTATAGTCACTTTTAAAAGCGGCTGCACTTCCATTGCTCGTTTTATAGCAAAAACAGCACCTTCGTTTCTCGCCCATCCTCTTCTTGCAATACCATTATTCACATCCCAGAAAAGCATTGATTCTAAACGTCTTGACGCATCACTAGAACCATCAAGAACCATACCAAATCCGCCATTTATAACCTCTCCCCAGCCTACGCCTCCACCGTTGTGGATGCTTACCCAGGTAGCTCCCCTAAAGCTGTCGCCTATCACATTATGGATAGCCATATCAGCAGTAAAGCGGGAACCGTCATAAATATTGGAAGTTTCACGGTAAGGAGAATCAGTACCCGATACATCGTGGTGGTCACGTCCTAAAACAACATAGCCTATCTCGCCTTTGGCAATTGCCTGGTTAAAAGCTTCGGCTATTTTAATCCTTCCTTCTGCATCTGCATAAAGAATACGTGCCTGAGATCCCACTACAAGTTTATTTTCCTGAGCTCCTTTAATCCATTTTATATTATCCTGCATCTGCTGTTTAATTTCAGCAGGTGCGGTTTTAGACATCTCCTCCAGTATATTTAACGCAATAGCATCGGTCTTGGCAAGATCTTCAGGTTTTCCTGAAGCACATACCCAACGGAACGGACCAAATCCATAATCAAAGCACATAGGCCCCATTATGTCCTGAACATAACTTGCGTATTTAAAATCGATACCGTTTTCAGCCATAATATCAGCTCCGGCGCGCGAAGCCTCTAAAAGGAACGCATTACCATAGTCAAAGAAATAAGTCCCCTTAGCGGTGTGCTTATTGATTGCAGCAGCATGTCTTCTAAGTGTTTCCTGTACTTTTTCCTTAAAGGTTTCCGGCTCTTCAGCCATAAGCCTGTTAGATTCCTCAAAACTGATTCCGGCAGGGTAATAGCCTCCCGCCCACGGATTGTGAAGCGAAGTTTGGTCACTACCTAAATCAATATATATATTTTCTTCATCAAATTTCTCCCATACATCTACTATATTACCTTGGTAAGCAATAGATACAACCTCTTTATTGGCTTTTGCCTCAAGCACCCTTTTCACTAGAGAATCGGTATCGGTTACCACCTCGTCAACCCATCCCTGAGAATGACGTGTATGAACCGCTTTCGGGTTCACCTCGGCACAAACCGTAATACAACCTGCAATGTTACCTGCTTTTGGCTGAGCACCACTCATACCACCAAGACCCGACGTAACAAATACCTTACCTTCAAGACCTTCTCCGTTTTTGGAGATTTTTCTTCCACCGTTCATTACGGTTATGGTAGTACCATGAACAATACCCTGCGGACCTATATACATATAACTACCCGCAGTCATTTGTCCGTACTGAGTAACGCCAAGTGCATTGAATTTTTCCCAATCATCCGGTTTGGAGTAATTAGGGATCATCATACCGTTTGTAACCACTACCCTTGGCGCAGCCTTATGCGAAGGAAACAGTCCCATTGGGTGACCTGAATACATAACAAGCGTTTGTTCTTCGGTCATTTCACTAAGGTATTTCATAACCAGCCTGTACTGTGCCCAGTTTTGGAACACCGCACCGTTACCACCATAGGTAATAAGCTCATGAGGGTGTTGTGCCACAGCATAGTCAAGGTTATTTTGTATCATCAGCATAATGGCTTTTGCCTGCTCTGATTTCCCCGGATATTCTGAAATTGGTCTTGCATACATTTCGTAATCAGGACGAAAACGGTACATGTAAATACGTCCGTATTTCTCCAGCTCATCAGCAAATTCCTTAGCCAGTTCGGCATGGTGCTGCGGTTCAAAATAACGCAATGCATTGCGCAGTGCCAGCTTCTTTTCTTCTGCCGAAAGTATTTCCTTACGCTTAGGCGCATGGTTAATAGTTGGGTCATACGGCTTCGGTTGTGGTAACACCGAAGGGATTCCTTCCTGTATCTGCTCCTTAAATGTCATAGTCTCAGTATTCAGTTGTTAGTGTTCGTTTCTCATTATCTTTAGCAACATAAATTGTTGTTATAGATAAGTACTTATTTTTTTCTAAATGTTCCGGTATTTTTATCGTAGCCGTAAGCACAGTGCCTGCAGCCATTTTTACAGCAATAGCCTCTTTTTAAATGAAACTTTTCGGTAAAAACCTTATAGCCTTCGGGTGTAAGATAATAATCTTCACCTTCTATTAATTTATTTTCAGAATTTTGCCCACTCATGCGCGCAAATTTATGAACTTTACATTTAATGATGGTAATTGTGTCTAAATATTTAATTCCGAAAGGATATACTGCAATAACCCTATTTCCTTTTATTATTTTAAGAAAAGAGGAATACAGGCAAAATACAACTTTACTCAACCATGAAAAAATCCATTTAAGGCAACAGCTTGAACTGCTTATACTGCCTTTTTATCTTTGGTATTGTATTGAGTTTCTAATACGCTTCTTGGTATACAGAAGATGGAACAAAGCCTACAGGAACATAAGCTTTGAACGGGAAGCTTATGCTAACGAAAATGTTGCCGGTTACCTGAAAAACAGAAGGTTACTATCTTTCATATTATTCATATAAAACCCAAAATTATCAACAATACAATATTTTGTAAGCCAATAAATTATACATTTACCATTACAAACACTAAAAACAAATAATTATGGGTATTAACTGGCTTGCAGTTTTAGCAGCTGCATTATCTACACTTGTTGTAGGTTTTATTTGGTACAATCCTAAGGTTTTTGGAACCGCCTGGATGAAAGAAACAGGTATAACAGAAGAAAAAGCAAAAGAAGCTAACATGTTTAAGATTTTCGGCATGGCTATCCTCTTTGCCTTTTTTATCTCATTCATATTGCAGTTTATGGTAATCCACCAGTTTGGTCCTATGGGCATGGTGGGCGGTCCTGATTTCTTTGCTTCAGCAAAACCTTCTTACGCTGCTTTTATGGCTGATTACGGAGGTGCATACAGGACTTTTAAACACGGGGCACTTCATGGCTTTATGGCCGGACTCTTTTTTGCCCTTCCTGTTATAGGTACCAATGCCCTTTTTGAAAGAAGAAGCGCTAAGTACATACTAATTAACGGAGGCTACTGGGTTGTATGCTGTACCATTATAGGGGGCATCGTTTGCTCATGGCCTCTAGCGAAATAAAAAATATAACACAATAAAAATCTCCTTCGGGAGATTTTTTTATTTTCTTTGCTTCACTTTGAGCACCACATTTTCTTATACTATTTTCAAATCGGCACAATCCCTTCCTGATGAATGGGACAATATTGCTGCGCAAAACATTTTCCTCTCGAAAAATTACCTTCGTGTACTGGAAAACGCTTCTCCCGCGAATATGGAATGTCACCTTATAGGTTTACTTAAAAACAATACCCTTTGCGGCATTGCCATTGCACAGTATATAGACCTTACCAGAATAAACACTTTTGGAGAAGAAGAAAAAAAGAAATTAAGCATTAAGGATTATCTGTTCAAAAAGTTTTCTTCACACATCCTTATTTTAGGTAATAACAAACTTACCGGACAAAACGCCTTTTGCCTAACGCAGGACATTGAAGAAACAACAGCAATATCATTATTTAGGCAGGCACTTAAAAAATTACGTAAACAATACCTAAAAAAATGCATCGCTATTAACCTTACACTGGTAAAAGATTTCAATAAAAAAGAACTCCCTGATTTCAAAGCTGCAGGGTTTAAAAACTACTATCAGTTTTGTACACAGCCCAACATGATTTTCGACATCAGGCCTGAATGGGATTCTGTAGATGATTATCTGGCTGCACTCAACACCAAATACAGAACTCAGTACAACAGGGCTCGAAAAAAAGCAGAAGGTGTGGAAAAAAGAAAGCTTAACGAAGAAGAAATAAAAGAACACGAAAACCGCATTCATGAACTATACCTAACCGTAGCGCAAAACGCTCCGTTTAACACCTTTTTTCTACCCAAGGGACACTTTTATACTTTTAAGCAACAGCTAAAGAACAAGTTCCTTTTTTATGGTTATTTCTCTGCGAACACCTTAATAGGCTTCAGTACCCTTATTAAGAACAACAGCGATATGGATACCTATTTTTTAGGTTATGATGAAAGTATACAAAAAGAAAAAATGCTATATCTCAATATGCTTTATGATATGGTAGCCTATGCCATAAAAAAACAGTTTAAGCATGTAATTTTTGCCCGATCGGCTATGGAGATAAAAAGTTCGGTAGGTGCCTGTCCCGAAGAGGTGTACGGCATTATTAAACACCATAACACACTACTCAATATTTTTATGAGTAGGCTATTCCCTTATTTTGATCCTAAAATACAGTGGAAAGAGCGTAATCCGTTTAAGTAGCATCGGGCACTGCGACCTTCATTTGCCTGTGCAGTATTTTAATATCAAGCCTGTCTATTTCTCCGCAAAACTCTCCGTCTATCTGGAAACATACCGGAACATCTGTAGTTATAAGAGCTTCATCTGTAGATATAATTTCTACGTCTTCACTTTTATCCAAAGGCATTTTACCTGCCAGTATACGCCCGATAAAAAACACATCAAGGCTTTTTAATATTACAATTTCAAATTTACCGTCGTCCATTTTCCCTATCGGATTTATGGTTACACCTGTACCATAGCGTTGGGTATTTGCAATAACAATCATTCGCGCTTTGGTTTCAACCGTATCCCCGTTTGCTTCAATAATCACATGGAAAGGATCCCTAAGCTCGGTCAAAGTATTAAATGCCTGAAGCATATACCCCAACTTACCGCGCAGGCTACTATTTTCATAATTACGTATTAGTTCGGCATTAACCCCTATATCACTTAAATGCAGACTCATCTTATCGTTAATGCTAACCATATCCATCTCCATATACCCCCCATTAAAGGCAATTTCAAGATTCTCCTCTACATCTTCAGGAAGTTTAAGGTCTACTGATAGTCCGTTTGCCGATCCGGCAGGCAGTACACCAATCACCACATTTTCATGCCCAATAGCTTCAGCTATCATCTTTACAGAACCGTCTCCTCCCGCCACCATAACTCTTTTAGGTTTATGTTTTCTGTAAAGTTCCTTAATCCTACTTTCATCATCTTTACCCGTAGTTTCATATTCAAGTAGTGAAACATCCTTATTTTTGGCATATTCACGGGCAGCTTCTATCAGGTTTGTTTTATCATTCCCTCCTGCTATGGGATTTATCACCAGTAAATATTCCTTTTGCGCTTCCATTTTCTTTTTTCATTAAATTTAATTAAATTACGGTAACGAACCTTCTTACAAAAATCATAAATTTTAATGAAGCCAATTTTACGATTGTACCGCGGCTATGCCAATGAAGATGAACTAATAGTTTTTGGCCACATATTTAAACCCAACAAATCCAATAGTTATGAATTTGAGAAGAAGCGTTTTAAGAATGCAAAGTCGATTATCAGAATGTTCAGACTAAAGACAATAGCCAATGCCGACGTGTACCTTGAACATAACGGCAGGAAAATACACACCAAAACACTTGATGACGGTTACTTTAAGTTTTGTATCCCTTTAAAAGAGAAAATAGGCCATGGCTGGAACGATTACTACGTAAGCATGACTTATAAAGGAAAAGAAGTTAGGGAGCACGGTACTTACATAAGGCCTTATGAGGGCAACTTAGGCTTTATATCTGATATTGATGATACCTTTTTAATATCACACACCCGTAACCTTTTCAAAAAGCTTTACATCCTTTTATGGAAAAACATTAACGGTCGTAAGATTTTTGAGGGAGTAGTGCCCCATTATCAGGCATTGAGTACCGCGGGGCGTAATAAGAAAGATGAGAAGAATGCTTTTTTTTATGTTTCCAGCAGTGAATGGAACCTTTATAAATTCATTGTAAAGTTTACCGAGATTCACGAACTGCCACGTGCCGTACTCCTTTTAAAGGATATTAAAACCAGCCTGATGGACTTTTTTGTTACGGGACGCGGAAATCACGGACATAAGTTTGACAAAATAAAACATATACTGGAATTTTATCCACACTTGGAATATACCCTTTTGGGAGATGACTCACAGGATGATCCTTACTTGTACGAGCACATCTGTAAAATATTCCCCGTAACAGTAAGGGCTGTATATATAAGGCAAACCGGGCGCAGCAAAAAAGATAAAGCACAGAAGGCACTTAACAATATCGAATCGTTAAACATTGCGATCTGTTATTTTAAAGACAGCCATGAAGCCATTAAGCACTCCAAAGAAATAGGACTTATTCAGTAAACTTTAAGTTTACCTTACCTATTTTTTAACAGTTCAAACCTTACCTTTATACTTTAACCTTTTTAAATACCTAAGTGATTATGAAAAGATTAATGATTTTATCAGGAATCATGGCTATGTTATTTGTAGCATCCTGTAAGGACAAAAAAGAGACACCACCAACACCGGACCCGGTAGAGAACCCGGCACCCCCGGCAACGCCACAACCAACAACAACAGCTCCTGCTGAGGAAGACCCTGACGGAACTTCGATAAGCATAAGCAAAGACGGAGTTAGTTATGAGAACAAGGATGGTGACAGCGAAAGTAAGGTAGAAGTCTCAGGAAAAAATTCTGAGGTGGAAATAAAAACCAAAGAATAAAAAAATCCCTGCAAATGCAGGGATTTTTTTATTGTAGACTTTCCATCTCTTCCTGAACGGTTTCCCATTCCTCCATCAAACCTTCAAGATCTTTTTTCTTTTTCTCATAGGCTGCAAAAAACGAAGCATCAGCCATTAGTTTCTCATAATCGGTTTCCAGTCGCCTGTCATCCTTCTGAATATCAACTTCCAGGCTTTGTATCTGCCCTTCAATTTTATTTAGCCTGTTTTGCAGGGTTTTATTCTTCTTCTGGTCTTCATAAGAAACCTGCTGTTTCACTTCCTTAGGAGCTTCTTTTACCACAACATCCTTTTTTTCCACCTCCCTCATATTCTGAAGGTTTCGCTGCTCCAGATAAAAGTTGATGTCTCCCAAATATTCTTTTATTTTCCTGTCCTTAAACTCATATACCGTATTGGCCATCCCCTGAAGAAAGTCCCTGTCGTGAGAAACCAGCAGTAAAGTACCTTCAAATTTCTTAAGGGCAGCCTTTAAAACGTTTTTAGACTTAATATCAAGGTGATTGGTAGGTTCATCCATTACAAGCACGTTAATAGGCTGTAAAAGCATTTTACAAAGCGCCAGGCGGTTTCTTTCCCCTCCCGAAAGCACTTTTACCTTTTTCTCCACATCATCTCCCCTAAAAAGGAAGGCACCAAGCATATCCCTAACCTTCGATCGGTTAGTATCGGTTGCTGCATTTTCCATGGTTTCTAAAAGCGTAATCTCACCATCAAGATATTCTGCCTGATTTTGGGCAAAGTACCCCAACTGAACATTATGCCCCAGTTTTATATTACCGGTATAGTCAATCTCCTTAACAATAGCTTTTATAAGTGTAGACTTACCCTGACCGTTTTGCCCTACGAAAGCAATTTTACTTCCTCGTTCAATAAGCAGATCAATATCACTTAAAATGGTTTTCTCCCCATATTTTTTGGTTACATTTTCGGCTTCAACCACAACCCTACCCGGAGTAACGGAAACAGGAAAGGAAATATTCATTACCGAATTATCATCCTCATCAACCTCAATACGGCCTATTTTATCCAGTTTCTTGATAAGTGACTGTGCCATGGAAGCCTTAGAGGCTTTGGCCCTGAACTTCTCAATCAGCTTCTCTGTCTGTTCAATTTTCTTCTCCTGATTCTTTTGGGTAGCCAGCTGCTTTTCCCTTATCTCTTCTCTTAGTACAAGATATTGTGTATACGGCTTATTAAAGTCGTATATCTTACCAAGTGATATTTCAATAGTCCTGTTTGTAACATTATCAAGGAACATCTTATCGTGCGACACAATAATTACAACCCCCGGATAATTTCGTAAAAACTGCTCCAACCAAATGATACTTTCAATATCAAGGTGATTGGTAGGCTCATCCAGAAGCAATACATCATTGTATTGCAGCAGGAGCTTAGCCAACTCAATCCTCATTCGCCATCCGCCCGAAAAGGTATCGGTAAGCTTATCAAAATCTTCTCTCTTAAAACCAAGTCCCAAAAGTATCTTCTCGGTATCCCCTACATAGTTATAACCTCCAAGTATCTCGTAATGATGCGTATGGTCACTTAAATCTTCTATCAGTTTGGAATACGATTCACTTTCATAATCCGTTCTTGTGGCAAGCTGCTCATTTATATCATCAATCTTAGCCTCAGCCCTCTTGATTTCCTCAAAAGCCTGATAAGCCTCTTCAAGTACGGTTCTTCCCCTTACAAAATCGATATCCTGACGTAGGAAACCTATTTTAACCTCTTTCTCTGTAGCTATAACACCCGAATCTGGCGGTATATCGCCCGAAAGGATTTTTAGCATGGTAGACTTACCGGCTCCGTTTTTACCAACAAGCCCTACCCTGTCTCCGGCACCAAGCCTAAAGGTTACTTCTTCAAACAAATAAGTTCCGCCAAAAGAAACCGATAAATTATGTATATTAAGCATTATCTGTTTTTATTTAATTGTAAATTTGTGTGAAAACCAAATTTTTTGCAAATGTTAAAAAAAGGATCCAAACTATATAGCATTTTAACAGGAACATGCCCTCGTTGTCAGGAAGAAAGCATGTACATAGATAAAAATCCCTATAATTTGAGCAAGGTATATAAAATGCATGAAAATTGCAGCCACTGCGGACTGCATTATAAAATAGAGCCTTCCTTTTTTTACGGAGCAATGTATGTTAGCTATGCGGTTGGTGTTGCCTTTAGCGTTGCAGCCTTTATCATTAGCTATGTATTTTTTAACAGCAGCCTTAAAACAGCCTTTATCGCTATTGTTACTACACTTATAGCACTTATGCCCATTAGCATGCGTGTATCAAGAAATATTTGGATTAATTTCTTTATCAGCTACGATAAAAACTGGAAAAACAACACTAACGCTTAAACCTAAGGAAACTTACTGTTTTATCTACAGGAATATTATTCTCAATAGAATCAAAAAGTACTTTAGCCATAGGTGGCCCTAACATTACACCACGTGTACCCAGTCCGTTTAAAAGGTGTACTCTTTTGTATAATTCGTGTGTACCAACAAGAGGCTTCCTATCTTTAACAGTAGGACGTATACCTGCCAAATGCTCCAGAATTTCATAATCACATGAAATAACTTCTTCAATTTTTTCTATAAGTTCCTTTTTACCCACTTCGGTAGGAACAGGTGTTTTATCATACCATTCGTATGTAGCCCCAACCTTATAAATATCGTTACCAATAGGAAGAATAAACACACTTGCATTTATTGCAACATCAAGCTTAAGTTCAGGAGCTTTAATAACCAATAATTCCCCCTTGGTACCATCTAACGGTAATCCTTTAAAGTATGGATTATCATGTAGCCCAAAACCTTCAGCAAAGATAATATGCTTAGCTTTTATCCCTTTATACTCTACACAATCAGCAGTAACGTTAAATTGATTATAATCAAACGTTTCTCTTATAAGCTGATGATCTTTCTCAAGATATTCTTTATAAGCATTTAGATAAACTCCGGTATCAAGATAACCAGTATGCATAACTTTACCAAAACCGAAAGGAGAATCAATTCCGTTATACTTGGTATGAATAACCGAAGTAGAAAGAAACGGACTTAGCGCAGGCTTATCAGCCGCTTCAAACCAGTTATTTTGCTCTTCAGCTGATACGAATTTTCTGCAAATAGGAATAGGAACATCAAACTTTAAATTAAGTCTTTGCTCAATATTACTGTAAAAAGGTTTTATGTACTCTATATGCTCTTTAGCGTTAAGAGGCATACTAAAGCGTTTTAATATTACTGGATTATACAATCCGGCAGCCACATAACTGGAGTTTTGAGAAGCATCACTAATAACAGTAAACGATTTATTATTCAAAAATGCTGTCTCAGCAAAACTTACACCTGCCAGTCCGGCACCAACAATTATATAATCTTTCATGGTGTAAAAATAAAAAACTCTTACTTAAAAAAGTAAGAGTTTTTAATATTGTATATAAGGTAACTACTTATTAGTAATTCCACATATCCTGTTCAAAGTTACGAATAACTTCTTTCAGGCGTTCAGCTTCAAGAAGCTGCATTTGTGAATTATCTTTTAAATAGTCCTCGATAAGTCTGTCACCATATTCGTTTTCAACTTTAACTATAGTAGCTGAGAAACGTCTGGAGTTTAACAGGTGATCGAAAGTAATTGGCATTGCAGAGTTTCTTGGATTAAATGCATCTTCTCTGTGCAGAATATCTCTTGCAGCAGGGAAGTAAACCCAGAAAAGTTGAATTGGTTCTGCATCAGCACCCATCCTCATTTTAGTAAGGGCATCAATAGCCATAGGACAAATACCTATCATTCTGTATTTCAATTCACCTTGTCTTTTATCAAAATACCAGTACCCTTCAATCATGTACTTAGTAACATCGGCAGCTGTAACCTCAGAAGTATCATAATGCTCAGCAGTTAAAATACCTTTAGCCTTAAGTTCTTCCTGAGAAGTACCAATGTATTGGTTAGTAACCTCGATACCGTAATCATTTAGCTCTTTATAACTAAATAACTGTTCGATATTTTCAGGAGTAATTTTATCCCTGAAATAAGAGTCACCATAAACCTCTGTTAATTCACCGTCTTTAATTGCAGTTGTTAAAACATTGAATAGAGACTTTCTATTTTCGCCCAGGTTATCTTCAACCGGAAAATACAAAGGGAAATTAATTCTCTCGTCAAGGTCTATCACTTCCCACACTCTCTTGCTGAACAGGATATCTCTATCCCCTACATAACCATACGGTAGTGGATTATCATTGTCCGCAAGCATCTCGGCTTCGGTCTTCTTACCTATCTCATCCGGTGTTTTTGCATTAAGCACGTTAGATTGAGCAAAAGCAGAACCTGTACCTAACATAAAAAGAGCCGCTAATAAAATTTTTCTACTATTCATATTTTAATTTTAAGCTGTAAAAGAAAAACGTTCTTTTAAAAATATTATTGTACTTCCCAAACAAGAGGACTAGAAGGCCTTACTTTATAGCCGGGAGCACCCTGTACATCAACCTGAACTCTGTTGATTGTAATTTGATCTCCTCTTGATGCTCTGGAAATAGCTTTTAAAGCCTGAGCATTAAACTTGTTACCCTGACAAATAATAGCCGGGTTACCAGGAACATAAACCTCAAAACTCTTAACAGTAGTTGTTACATCAAATACGAAGTCTTTAAACACTGCGTTGATTGTAGAGTTAGAAAGGTCATTTTTGTTACCTTTTGCTGAATCTGTTTTACCTCTTACAGAAGCAGAAGGTTGAGGAATATCTCTTACGTTAAATGTTTTCTTGTCACTAACAACAGTACCATCAGGTAAAGTACCCGTTACAGTAACTACAGCAGTTTTACCTTGAATACCATTAACATTCCAGTTGTACTGACCTGCTTTGCTAGCTTTAGATAAACCTTGAGCGTTAGCTTTAACATTATTATCTGAAATACCTGCAAATGAAATAGTCATAGGGTTTTGTACACCTCTATAAACAGAGTTCATTTTATCTGCAGAGATAGTAGCAGAGTTTGGTTTAGGTACAACTACATAGTTACCTTTAATTGGTAATTTGATGATAGAGTCACCTTCTTTAAACTGGAATTCACCATTAATATCCTGCTCTCCAATGTTACCTGCATTGAATTCAAACATAGTTTGACCAGCCTGCATAGCATCTTCACCAAGTGTTTGACCGTTAACAACAACACTGTGAGCTTTAAGGTTAGGGTCTTTTTTACCTAAGATAATTTTACCGGTTACTTTTTCCCCAGCAAAGAAAGCAGTTTTATCCGGAACAACGATAGCTTCAAATGCACTTAAAGATGCCATTTTCTTAGTACCTTCAAGGAACATACCAGAAAGCAATTCGTTTTCTGTTACCCTGATATCGTTCTCTAACTGAGTTAACTTAGTTATAGAAGCAATTAGAGGGAACCCTTTATAGTTATAATCTAACCATGGAAGAGTAGTACCTGCATTTTTAGACTTAACCGGCTCGATAGCAAACCTTTTGTCAAGTTTCTTTTTAGTTTCCTCAAGCATGTCCTGTGCAGCAATTTGCTGAACAGTACGATTATAATTTTTAATTTTATCAATAAACTCCTGACCTTTTTTTGAAGGTTTATCTCCTTCAAAGAAAAGCTCATCAAGCTTATCTCCTTTATCCATTTCTTCATAAGGAAGGTTACCGTCTAAGTCTCTCTCGTACTCATTAGTAAGCTCTTTCTTAAGATTCTCTACGTAAGTGTAGAATTCATTTGAAGCATTTCTGATTTTCTCAGCTTTCTCCTTTTTAGTAAGGTAGTAACCTGCCTGCTCTTCAGCTTTAGCCGATAACTGAGTAAATAAATCAGTATTGTTAGTTTCTACTAACTTATTTGAATCTTCAATTTTGATATTTAATATACCGAAAGCCGATAATACCTCTTTTGACATATTAAGAGCCATCATAGCGATGAAAACCAGATACATCAGGTTAATCATCTTCTGCCTAGGGGTTAATTTTCCTCCTGCCATTTCCTAATTAGTTTTTTTGTTTTTTGGTTAAAAAATATTTAAATAAAACTAATCAGTCAATTAGCCTCTGTTACCCATAGCAGAAAGCATTCCGCCATAAACATTGTTTAATGAAGCAATGTTTTGAGTCATTTGCTGCATTTGTTGCTTTAATTGAGAAGCATTTTCTGCAATCTCTTTGTTAGCTTCAGCATTACGAGAAGCACTTTCTAACTGTACTTTGTAAAGACTGTTTAGAGACTCCATTTGAGCCGCTGCTGTAGACATTTCTTCGCTGTATTTCTTTTGAGAAGCGATAGAATCTACTGTAGGAGAAATTCCTTTAGCTGCAGATTCGAAGTTTTTGATACTGTTACCTAAGCTAGCCATTAACTCACCGTCAATTTTAGCTTCTTTTAACAGGTTATCTAATTTCTGAGATAGTAATCCCTGAGCTTCTTTCGGATCTTCTTTTTTCTGACCTTTTTTAGTCGGCTCTCCACCAGCTAATTCAGGATAAACAAGAGACCAGTCTAATTCTTTCTCAACTGGATCAAAAGCTGAAAGACCAAAGATAAAGGCCTCAACACTAAGACCGATGATAAGCATTGGACTTGCACCTGGCCAGTGCATAAGCTTAAATAATGCTCCAACGATTACAACTGCTGCCCCCATACCGTAGGCGAAATTCATAACTCTTTTAGGTAGTGCCATAATAAATAATTTTTAGTTTTTAGTTAAGTTAATCAATTAAATATTCAAGTTATTAAAATTGGTTATTAGTTAATTGTGTTACGTGTGTTTTGAGTACCCATGTAATCCTGTACTGTTCTGAAACCGATAAAGCTTCTTGCAGAATCTGCATACTCATAATCTCTCGTACTCACCTGAAGGAAGTAAGCAACATCCTTCCATGATCCTCCACGGATTACTTTACGTTGGTTTTGGTGATCTGTAACGTTAGGGTTCATTGTAGAAACATACTCATAAGATGAAGCATCGTATGATGAATCTGTCCACTCAGAAACGTTACCCGCCATGTTGTAAAGATTGTAATCGTTTGGATCGTATGACTTAGCCTCTACAGTGTATAGTGCACCGTCTGCAGCATAGTCACCTCTGTTTGGTTTAAAGTTAGCAAGGAAACATCCTCTGTCACCTTTAGCATATGGACCACCCCAAGGGAATGTACCTGATTCCAGGCCACCTCTTGCAGCATACTCCCATTCTGCCTCAGTTGGTAAACGGAAAGAGTTAACATGCTGTCTTCCTTTATCTTTTTGATAAGCATTTTTGTATAGTGTTCTCCAAGCACAGAATGCTTTAGCCTGTTGCCAAGTAACACCTACAACCGGATACTCTCCGTAAGCCTGATGCCAGAAATAATCATTATGCATTGGCTCATTGTAAGAGTAAGCAAAATCTTTAATCCAAGCTGTTGTATCAGGATAAACATCTACTTTTTCCTTAATCAAGTACTTACTTCTCTTAGTTCTTGTATTCTTAGACTTGTCTTTTGCAGCAGCCTGAATATCCATCCAGGAATAAGCAAATACAAGCTTAGAAACATCAATAGTCCTTAAACCGTTGTACGATTCAGAAGCAGGAAGATACATAGAATCCATAACCTCCACATAGTACTCATCCGGATATTTTTGAGGATCGTCGATAAGCTTCACTTTATGGTTAAGCTTTCTACCGGCAAACGGATCATCATCTGTACCAATACTGTAATAGTTATCATACATATACTGATCGTAAGGAGATTTCTCCTCTTCTGTCTGATCCATGAATGCATACTCACCGATACCACCGCTACCTGGAGTCTGACCCATTTCTTCTGCAAGAATAGCAAGTCTTGTTCTTATAGTAGAATCTTTAACCCATTCAACAAACTGACGGTATTCACTATTGGTAATCTCTGTTTCATCCATGTAAAACGAACGAACAGTTACAGTCTTAGTTGGAGCATCCTGTACATTAGCCAAATCGTCATCCGATTTACCCATAATGTAAGCACCTCCAGGAACCAAAGTCATACCATAAGGCTTTTCAGGCCTCCACTTTTTACCTTTAACACCTACAAGCTCTCCGCGGTCGCTAGAACCACAGCTAATTAAAAATGTTAAAGTTGCTGTTAATGCAATGAACTTCTTCATATAAAATTGGGTTATTAATGTAATTCTATTTTTTAAGGGCGTAAACCTATTTATTTATTTTCAAAAAAACAATTTTTTTCCTAAAAAAACCTAAACAAAAAGTAATCTAATGGTAACTTTAAGAAAATCTAAATAAAACTATGCTCTTTTTATAACATTATCATCAAATAATGTTTTTTCGCTGGGCCTTCCACCATCTTTCCGGTATCTCACTCCCGCATGCACCCTTGTAATCTTCATGTGTACAAGGTAACAACGTATTTCTTGTTAATTTATTATTAACATGAGACACATATGGTATCTCTATCCACCATCTGTCTGTCCTGTCGCTCTTATAAAAAACCAGTTCCTCGTCTTCCAGAGGAACAATATATTTAAGGTAGTGCTCTTTACTCCCAAAAGGATATTCATTAGACCTGTAATGAAACCCTTCGATAAAATACCACAACACCTGAGCTATTAAAACGGACTCCTGAGCGGAATTATTGTGATTGAATACTCCAAATGAAGTAACCTTATCACTTATCCCTGCGTACCGCGCTAAAATACAAATTTCTTTTCCATCAAAGCCATTTGGGATAAATTTAACATAATTGCCGGAATCACTTGATTTTACAGCCGTCATATCGACAGAAACAATGTCTGCGTCCCTAAAAACCGGCTCAGCGATCGTCGAATTATTACTTATTTCACCTAAACGGTAAGCATCAAAATACAATTTCTCAATCAAATCAATCTCTTCTTGAGAATTATAATACGTTTGATAGCCTACGTTGCTAAAATTAAAAAGATTATTGGGTTCTTCTACGATTATTTTAGTTAAATATGAGTTAGCTGTAAGACCTTCCCCCTCGCTACCAAAATCAAACTTACTGTCTATCGAAACCAGATTAACCATCTGCTCAAGTCTGTCATACCCCCTGTACATAGCATAAGTAATATCCTGAGACCCTCCCAGCACTAAAGGAACCACTTTTTGCTTAACCAGTTCCTCAACCAGTGTCTTTACAACATAGTATGTATCTTCTGGAGTGTTCCCTGCAGTAATATCACCAAGGTCAATAACATTTGCATGCCAGTTACCCGGAAACAAACTGTAAAACTCCTTTCTAACATGTTCAAGATGTACACGCTCGTCCTGCCCATGAGAACCCCTGTTTTCTAAAACACCTATTATAGCAATAGCCGCTTTGTCCAAATCAGGAAAAACATCAGATGTGTGTATACTGACCCTCCTCCCCAGAGACTGCTCAGGAAGTTCACTTATAAACTCCAGTAAGCTTTCGTCTACAGGTTCTAAAAAATCAAATACCATACTTTATTTCTTTTTTGTTTTTGCAGTTGTTTTTTTAGCAGTTGCTTTCTTAGCAGTCTTTTTTGCCGGAGCTTTCTCCTCTATCAAAGCCTTCACCTGATCAAGCGTTAGCTTCTCAGCATCCACATCTTTGGTTAGTTCGATTTTAGTTTTCCCTTTAAGGATAACCGAACGTCCCCAACGAGCTTTTTCAACCCTTATACCTTCGTCTTCCCAGTTATGGATAAGCTTATCCCTGTCTTTTTGAAGCTTATCTTCAATAAGAGTTACTATATCCGACTGTGAAAGGTTATCAAAGTCATATTTTTTATTCACATTGATAAACATTCCGTTCCATTTGATAAACGGACCAAAACGCCCCACCCCTTTTTGAACGGGCTCGTTTTGATAAGTACCAATTGGCGCATCGGCCTGCTCTTTCTCTGCAATAAGCTTAGAAGCCACCTCAAAGTTCACATCAAGCGGATCCATTCCCTTAGGAAGAGAGATAAAAGTTTTACCGAAACGAACATACGGACCAAAACGACCGTTGTTTACCTCAACTTCCTCACCTTTGTATGTACCCAGTGTTTTTGGCAACATAAACAATCCAAGAGCTTCATCCAGGGTAATACTACCTATATTTTGTTCAGGCAACAGGCTGGCAAATCGTTTCTCATCATCTTCGGCATCACCTATCTGAGCCATTGGCCCAAATTTACCTAAACGAACAATTACCGGTTTTCCACTCTCCGGATCTGTGCCTAAAATACGTTCCCCTGATTCCCTCTCGGCATTTTTCTCAACATCAATTACATTAGGATGGAAATGACTGTAAAAATCGTTCATCATTTTTGTCCAGTCTTCATTACCCGATGCAATCTCATCAAAATCCTGCTCCACTTTAGCGGTAAAATTATAATCCAGTATGGTTTCAAAATGATTTACAAGAAAATCATTCACAATCATACCTATATCTGTAGGCACCAGTTTTCCTTTATCCGATCCTACGTTTTCTTTCAATTGCTGTTCTGAAACCGCTCCTGCTTTTAAGGTTAGCTGAGCATATTTTCTTTCCTGACCTTCAAAGCTTCCTTTCTCCACATAATTCCTGCTTATGATAGTCGAAATTGTAGGAGCATAAGTAGACGGACGACCTATACCAAGTTCTTCAAGCTTTTTAACAAGAGCAGCCTCCGTATAACGTGCAGGCGGTCTTGAAAAACGCTCGGTAGCTGTAATGTAGTTATTACGCAGCTTCTCGTTTACTTTTAATGCAGGCAGCATACCCTCCTGTTCCACATCCTCATCATCACTTCCTTCAAGATACACTTTAAGGAAACCTTCAAACAACAGCACCTCTCCCGATGCTGCAAAAATCTCTTTATGATTGTTAGCTTCTATCTTAACATTGGTACGCTCTAATTTAGCGTCACTCATTTGAGAAGCCACTGTTCTTTTCCAAATCAAATCGTAAAGTCTCGCCTGATCCCTGTCTATATTTACCGTATGACGGGTCATATCTGTAGGACGGATAGCCTCGTGAGCCTCCTGTGCACCTTTACTTTTTGTAGCATAGTTACGTGGCCTGCTATATTCCTTACCGTAAGACTTAGTAATCTCGGCTTCGGCGGCAGCCATCGCTTCCTGAGAAAGGTTAACACTATCCGTTCTCATGTATGTTATAAGTCCGGCCTCATACAGTCGCTGTGCCAGCATCATAGTTACCCCAACAGGAAAGTACAGTTTTCTCGACGCTTCCTGTTGCAGTGTAGATGTGGTAAACGGAGCTGCTGGTGATTTTTTACCTGGTTTAGTCTCTAAATCGGTAACCTTGTACTCAGACCCTATATTTTTATTCAGGAAATCCTGTGCTTCCTGTTTTGTAGTAAAGTTTTTAGGAAGCCTCGCTTTAAACGTTTTACCCGTCTCATTAACAAACTCGGCGGTTATTGAATAAGAAGCCTCTGCTTTAAAATTTTGTATATCACGTTCTCTTTCTACAATAAGACGTACAGAAACTGACTGTACACGCCCCGCAGAAAGCCCGCTCTTAACCTTTTTCCATAATACCGGCGAAAGCTCATAACCCACTAACCTATCCAATATTCTTCTTGCCTGCTGTGCATTTACAAGATTATAATCAATAGTTCTTGGATTCTCAATCGCTTTTTGGATTGCCGTTTTGGTAATTTCATGAAAAACGATACGCTTGGTTTTACTCTTATCCAGCTTAAGCTCTTCAGCAAGGTGCCAGGCTATAGCTTCTCCTTCACGGTCCTCATCACTCGCCAACCAAACTGTCTCAGCTGATTTAGACAGATCCTTAAGTTTTTTAACCAAAGCCTTTTTATCTGAAGACACCTGGTATTTGGGTTTAAAGCCGTTTTCTATATCCACCCCTATTTCCTTTGAGGGTAAATCGGCTATATGTCCATAACTGGACTCCACCTGGTAATCTTTACCTAAAAACTTCTCAATGGTTTTTGCCTTTGCAGGCGACTCAACGATCACTAAATTCTTTGCCATATTTGCTTTCCTTTGTCGCAAAAGTATAGGATTTTTTTAAATATTAAATTTTGGACATTTCAAATTCATACTTTTTTATCACAAATAAATGCTAAAACACCACTTTACACCACACTACACCTTATTATATATATGCCCGAAATAAAAAAACATAAAACCCATTGCCATTCCACCGTAAGTTTATTAAATTTAGGACTTTACATATAACTCAAACCACGTTATGAGAGAGATAAACATAAAGCTGTTACTACCCTATAATTGGGGACACATCAGAAAAATTAAAATTTATGATAATAAAAAGCAGTTAATCACCAAAATCATGCATAGTGAGGAGCTCACCCTAAATATAGATTCTGACATTGAAGAAGTAATCATTAAACTTGATTTTTACAAATCTGTAATAAAAATCCCAAAAAATAAAAAGGTATACCTTGGCCTGTATATGGATTTTAGGGACCGCTTCCCGTTTAAGTATCTGGACACACTAAAAAGAAAATGCCTAACAGGCCATTTCATGACTGAAGAGGAGTATGAAAATTTCAACCTTAGTTTTTATGCCGAATCATTCCGCTGGGTTCCAAAAGCCGGAATTGACAAACCAACCGTATTTTTAGGGTTACTCATTTCAGTTGCATTAATAGCCTTATCCATAATACAGCAAAATAATCCGTATCAGGATATTATTTTCTTTATAGGCACATCCGGAACCATATCGCTTGCCTTGCTTTATTTTGAAAAGGACAAAGTAGAACTTTACGATTACCGAAACCGAATGATAGCATCAGGGTGCTCATTTATACTGGCAGGGCTACTTGCCTCTTCTTCCCTTTCTGCCGGAGGTTTAATCGTACTTTTGGGCTTTACTTTTATATTACGATCTGTTGCCGGAGTAAAGCGTTTGTTTAATGCAGCGAATTTAACCTGATAGAATATGTCAATATGTCATATTTTACAAATTAAATAGTATCTTTGCCAATTCAAAAAAGCACTACAGTAGCGAATCATGGAAAAGATTATAGAAGAGAACAAACAAGGACAAAGCCTTGTTTTAGAGCAAAAAGACGGAAACAGTAAAAAGCTTTTTATAGAAAGCTATGGTTGCCAGATGAACTTTTCTGACAGCGAGATTGTTGCATCCATCCTTGCAAATGAAGGATATAACACCACCCAAAACCTTGAGGAGGCCGATTTGGTATTGGTTAATACGTGTTCCATCCGCGATAAGGCAGAACAGACTGTACGTAAAAGACTGGACAAGTACAACGCTATAAAAAAAATAAACCCGGGAATGAAAGTTGGCGTTTTAGGCTGTATGGCTGAACGTTTAAAAAGTAAGTTCCTTGAGGAAGAAAAAATCGTTGATATGGTAGTAGGCCCAGACGCCTATAAAGACCTGCCTAATCTTTTAAAAGAGGTTGAGGAAGGACGCGATGCCATTAACGTAATCCTTTCTAAAGAGGAAACCTACGGCGATATTGCCCCTGTACGTCTTAACAGTAACGGGGTAACTGCATTTGTTTCCATTACTCGCGGTTGTGACAATATGTGTACGTTTTGTGTGGTACCATTTACCCGCGGACGTGAAAGAAGCCGTGACCCACAAAGTATTACCGAAGAGATTGCTGCACTATGGGAGAAAGGCTTTAAGGAGGTAACACTACTTGGCCAGAACGTAGACAGCTACCTGTGGTATGGCGGCGGACTTAAAAAAGATTTTGAAAAAGCCAGCGAAATGCAAAAAGCAACAGCTGTAGATTTTGCCCAGCTATTGGATATAGTTGCTACACAGTTCCCTAAAATGCGTTTCCGTTTCAGTACTTCAAACCCTCAGGACATGCACCTTGAGGTAATTGAGGTAATGGCTAAACACCATAATATATGCAAGTATATCCACCTGCCGGTACAAAGTGGTAGTACGCGTGTACTTGAAGCAATGAACCGCCAGCACACCCGTGAGGAATACATGGAGCTTGTAGATAACATTTACCGTATTATCCCTGAAATATCACTTTCTCAGGATATGATTGCAGGTTTCCCAACCGAGACCGAAGAAGATCATCAGGACACATTAAGCCTTATGGAACACTGTAAGTATGACTTCGGGTTCATGTTTGCCTACTCTGAGCGTCCGGGTACACTGGCTGCCAGAAAACTGGAAGATGATATCCCTGCCGAGGTGAAAAACCGTCGACTAACAGAGATTATCAACCTACAGCAAAAAATGGCTTTTGAAAGAACCCAGCGTTTTGTAGGCCAAACGGTTGAAGTACTTATTGAAAAAGAATCCAAACGTTCTAACGAACACTGGAGCGGGCGTAATTCGCAAAATACTACGGTAGTTTTCCCAAAAGAGGGTAACTATAAACCGGGTGATTTTGTAAATGTAAAGATAAGCAATTGTACTTCGGCAACCCTTATTGGTGATGCAGTAGGTTACAGTGAGATGAATTAAGCATGACAGACATTACCATAAACCAAAGCTTAAAGCAAGATGACCTTGCAAAGGCGAGCCTATACAATTTAGTAATAGGAAGAAGCCCAATATTAATTATTATTTATGGTGCTTTAACACTGAGTGCGATTATAACATTTATAAATCCGTTCAATGCATATAACGAAACAGATAATACCGCTTACAATATTTTTGTATATGCAATAGCAATAATCGCTATACCTCTATTACTTTGGAGAAGTATAAAAAAGGCTTCAAAAAAAGCTTTTACAAAAAACAGCAGGTTTTATACTAATGTTAGTTACACCTTTACCCCTAATTCATATAAAAGCGAAGGTGAAGATTTTAGTACGACATATAAATGGGAAGACATTTACAAAGTAAAAGAAACAAAAAAATGGTTTTTTATATACATAAGTAAAAACCAGGCTGTAATACTTGATAAGTCACAAATTGATTTATTACAACAGGCAGAAATGAAAAACATATTCAATTCTGTCCAGTCAAAAATCAAAGTGTCACTCATAAAATAAAAACGTGACAATGCCTATGGAAAACATACAAGCCATAAAACAGCGATTCGAAATTATAGGTAACGACCCTAAACTTAACCGTGCTTTGGAAAAAGCGATACAGGTAGCCCCTACCGATATTTCGGTACTGGTTACAGGGGAAAGCGGTGTAGGTAAGGAAAGTATTCCTAAAATTATACACGCACTTTCTCACAGAAAACATGGTAAGTACATTGCCGTTAACTGTGGTGCGATACCTGAAGGAACTATAGACAGTGAGCTTTTCGGCCACGAGAAGGGAGCCTTTACAGGAGCTACTTCTACCCGTGAAGGATATTTTGAGGTTGCCGACGGTGGTACTATTTTCCTTGACGAAGTTGGGGAACTACCCTTAACCACACAGGTTAGGTTGCTTCGTGTACTTGAAAACGGAGAGTTCATAAAAGTAGGTTCATCTCAGGTACAAAAAACCAATGTGCGTATAGTAGCAGCAACAAACGTAAATATGTTTGAAGCCATTGAAAAGGAAAAATTTAGGGAAGACCTTTACTATCGTTTAAGTACAGTAGAGATTTTACTCCCTCCCCTGCGCGAACGTAAAGAAGACATCCACTTGCTGTTCAGAAAGTTTTCTTCTGATTTTGCACACAAATATAAAATGCCTCCTATTAAACTGGATGACGACGCGGTACAGTTATTGTTGCGTTATCGCTGGAGCGGAAACATTAGGCAGCTGCGTAATATTGCAGAACAGATATCAGTACTGGAAACCAATCGCGATATTTCGCTTTCCACACTGCGCTCTTACCTGCCGGATACAGGTACTAACCTGCCTGCCGTAGTTAGTGAGAAAAAAGCAGAAGGCGACTTTAGTAACGAAAGGGAAATACTATACAAAGTGCTGTTTGATATGAAAAGTGATTTAAACGATCTTAAAAAGCTTACCATGGAACTGATGCAAAACGGTAATACCAGCAAAGTACAGGAATCTAATAAAGGGCTTATCCAAAAAATTTACGGCAACAGTACTGTAGAAGATAACAGTCACAATTTTGAAGAGAGAATCCGTACAGAGGTTATGTCTCCTCAAAACATAAGCCATCCTACCGAAACCGTAATAAATCATCATGACGATGATGACGACGATGATCATTACCTTTTTGCTGAAACGGTTGAGGAAGAGGAAACGCTTCGCTTAGACGAAAAAGAAGTTGAGCTTATAAAAAAGGCACTGGAACGTAATAAAGGAAAACGTAAGGCTGCTGCCGATGAGTTAGGAATATCTGAAAGAACATTATACAGAAAGATTAAGCAATACGACCTTTAATTAATAAGGATTGATGAAATACTTAAAATTTATACTGGTTTTTGTAATAGCAGCTACTTTTAGCGGCTGTAACACTTATAGCTTTACAGGAATAAGTGTAAATGCCGATTCTTTTCAGGTAAAACATTTTCAGAATAATGCCGAACTGGTAGAACCGGGCATAGAGCGCACCTTTACTAATAAGTTACAGGAACTGATACAAAACCAAACCCGCCTTAACCTAACCGACTCTAATCCTGATTTGGTTTATGAAGGCGAAATCACACAGTATCGCATCTCACCTATGACAGCTACCGCAAATCAGGGTGCTGCTCAAAACAGGTTAAGCATAACTGTAAACGTAAGATTTTCAAACAAAAATAATCCTGAAGGGGATTTTGAAAAGCCTTTCAGTTTTTATTATGATTACAATGGTAATGATCTCCCTACAGGATCTGTGCTTACAACAGCGGTTAATGAAATTTTTGAAAGAATAAGTCAGGACATCTTTAATGAGTCGCTTACAAACTGGTCAAAAGCCTAAAGAATAAAAAACACAACCTTTAATAATAAAAAAGGATAATGAGATATATAAAATTCATACTTGTTTTAGTTTTAGCTACTACCTTTAACAATTGTAGTGTATATAATTTTACCGGAACAGGTAAAATTGATGCCGAAACTTTTCAGGTAAATTATTTTCAAAACAGTGCTGAAATTGTAGAACCGGGTATAGAACGTACTTTTACCCTGAGGTTACAGGACCTGATACAAAACCAAACAAACCTTACACTTACCAATTCGGGAGGTGATTTGGTTTACGAAGGCGAGATTACACAATACCGTATCTCTCCAATGACAGCCACTGCCGATCAGCGTGCTGCTCAAAACAGGTTAAGCATCACAGTAAACGTAAGGTTTACGAACAAAAGAAATGAAGACGACGATTTTGAAAAGCCGTTCAGCTTTTTTTATGACTTTAGTGGCGACTCGTTACCTACAGGATCAGTGCTTACTGCTGCTTTAGATGAAATTTTTGAAAGAATAACCCAGGACATCTTTAATGAGTCGCTGGCAAAATGGTAATTAAATAAAAAGCTCCCTTAAAATAAAAACATTTGAACACGAAAGATTTTACATACCTGCTTAATAAACCCTATAGTGTTACAGACAAGCACACCATGGATCTGGAAAGCGTACTTTACGAATTTCCGTACCTGCAAAGTGCACGTGCCATACACTTAAAAGGCTTATATAATCAGGATAGCTTTCGTTATAATATGGAGCTTAAAAAAACGGCAGCTCACACCAATGACCGTTCGATACTTTTTGACTTTATCACCTCAGAGAATTTTCAGAGTATTCAAAAGGATTTTTTAGAGGAGAAAGAAAAGGCTATTGAAGAAATCACTGTTAAGGATACCGAAACCTTACAAACTGGTACAGAAGAAACAGAATCCCCCACCCCTAATGTTAACAGGCTGGAGCGCTCTATAGAGCAAACCATAAAAGAAGCCGAAGAAAACAAAAGGAAAGAAGAAGAAATTCATCATACACCTGCAATAGTAACTTCACCTGTTTTTGTTCCTAAAGAAGAAGAAAACGAATTACATGATAAAGAGCAGGAACCTCAACAGGATAATACCGAAAAAAAACTGGAGATAGGCAAACCGTTGGAGTTTAATAAAGCCGAGCAACATTCTTTTCAGGAATGGCTACAACTTTCAAAACTCTCTCCTATAAACCGTGAGGAAACTCCGGAAGAAGTAACAACTGCCGAAAAGGAAAACAAGGTTGAAGCCGAAAACACCCAAACTGAAGAACCTGAAAAGCAGGAAACAGAGAATACAGCTCCAACTTCTTTAGATAAAAAACTGGAACTTATAGATAAGTTTATAGAATCAAACCCTAAAATAGTTCCTGTAAGAAATGCTACCCAGCCCGTTGCAAACATAGAAAAAAGCAGTAGTGACAACTCGCTGCCTATGACTGAAACACTTGCAAGAGTATACCTGGAACAAAAAAAATATCAGAAAGCAATTCAAGCTTATGAAATTTTAATTTTGAAATATCCGGAAAAAAGTGTTTTCTTTGCAGACCGCATAGCGGATATAAAGATTTTACAACAAAATAATAATATAAATAACAATGGTTGACTTTTCAATTTTTCTGGTACTAATTGTAGTAGTAAGTTTCCTTTTGGTTTTAGTAGTTATGGTACAAAACCCTAAAGGAGGAGGATTATCTTCTTCATTCGGAGGAACTCAAATGATGGGTGGTGTACAAAAGACAACAGACTTTCTTGACAAAAGTACCTGGACTCTTGCTACTGTTCTAATCGCTTTAATTTTACTATCTACTTTAAGTTTCTCTAACGGAACTACAAATAGTATTATTGACGAGAGCTCTGTTCCTGCTACAACAGCTCCGGCTGCTACAGAAGAAGCTGCTCCGGCCGCTACTGAAACTCCTGCTGCCACAGAGGGAGCAACTCAGGAATAGTTTCAACATACAATATAAAAAAATGCCAGCCTGTCAGTGCTGGCATTTTTTTTACCATAAATCTGTCAGTTTTATGGATTGGCACAATTTCTGAAAAATTCAAAACAGTTAATTTTAAAAACAATAAACATAAATAGGAATTCATATGGCTTTAAACATTAAACCACTTTCAGATCGAGTTCTGATTGAGCCCGTAGCCGCAGAAACTCAAACTGCTTCAGGTATTTTTATCCCTGACACTGCTAAAGAAAAACCACAAAAAGGTATTGTAGTAGCCGTAGGTAACGGAACTAAAGACCATGACATGACAGTTAAGATTGGTGATACTGTTTTATACGGTAAATACGCAGGAACTGAGCTTAAATTTGAAGGTAAAGATTACCTGATAATGAAAGAAGAAGAGATTTTTGCAGTAATCTAATAAGAGTTTAATATTTTTTAAAAACATATAACCAGAATACAACATGGCAAAAGAGATAAAATTTGATATAGAGGCACGCGACGGTTTAAAGCGTGGTGTTGATGCGTTAGCTAATGCTGTAAAAGTAACATTAGGCCCTAAAGGACGTAACGTAATTATAAGTAAATCATTTGGCGGACCAACCGTAACTAAAGACGGTGTATCTGTAGCCAAAGAAGTAGAACTTGAAGATGCACTTGAGAACATGGGTGCTCAAATGGTGAAAGAAGTTGCTTCTAAAACTAACGACCTTGCCGGTGACGGTACTACAACAGCTACTGTTTTAGCACAGGCTATAGTTAAAGAAGGACTTAAAAACGTAGCAGCAGGCGCTAACCCAATGGACCTTAAAAGAGGTATTGACAAAGCGGTTGAAGCTATTGTAAAAAATCTTTCTGAACAAACTAAAGAAGTAGGAAGTACTACAGACAAAATTAAACAGGTTGCTTCTATCTCTGCAAACAACGACGAATCTATAGGTGAACTTATCGCTACTGCTTTTGGTAAAGTAGGTAAAGAAGGTGTTATTACTGTAGAGGAAGCTAAAGGTACAGATACTTATGTTGACGTTGTTGAAGGTATGCAGTTTGACAGAGGTTACCTATCAGCTTACTTTGTTACCAACTCAGAAAAAATGGAAGCGGAACTAGAGAACCCTTACATTTTACTATACGACAAAAAAGTATCTTCAATGAAAGATCTTCTTCCTGTACTTGAGCCTGTAGCTCAGTCTGGAAAACCACTTCTTATCATTGCTGAAGATGTAGACGGCGAAGCTCTTGCTACACTTGTAGTAAACAAATTAAGAGGTGCACTTAAAATTGCTGCCGTTAAAGCTCCTGGCTTTGGTGACAGAAGAAAAGCACTTCTTGAAGATATCGCTATCCTTACAGGAGGTACTGTGATTGCTGAAGAAAGAGGTTATACTCTTGAAAACGCAACCCTTGATATGCTTGGTACTTGCGAAAAAGTAACTATTGATAAAGACAACACTACAGTTGTAAATGGTGCCGGTGATGCAGAAAACATCAAAAACCGTGTAAACCAAATCAAAGCACAAATGGAGTCGACCACTTCAGATTACGACAGAGAGAAACTACAGGAGCGTCTTGCTAAGTTAGCAGGTGGTGTTGCTGTACTTTATGTTGGTGCTGCAAGTGAAGTTGAAATGAAAGAGAAAAAAGACAGAGTTGACGATGCATTACATGCAACAAGAGCTGCTGTTGAAGAAGGTATTGTAGCCGGTGGTGGTGTAGCTTTACTTAGAGCTAAAGCCGTATTAGCCAACATTAATGCTGACAATGCAGATGAGGCTACAGGTATCCAGATTGTTTCTCGTGCTGTTGAGGCTCCGCTTAGAACAATCGTGGAAAACGCGGGTCTTGAAGGATCTGTAGTAGTTTCGAAAGTTGCTGAGGGTACCGGTGACTTTGGTTACAATGCTAAAACAGACGAGTATGTAGACATGCTTGGTGCCGGTGTTATTGACCCTAAAAAAGTAACACGTGTTGCACTTGAAAATGCTGCTTCGGTTGCAGGTATGATACTTACAACAGAATGTGCTTTAATCGACATTAAAGAAGAAGGTGCTGCTGGCGGCGGAATGCCAATGGGCGGCGGAATGCCCGGAATGATGTAATAACAGGCATCACAACAACATATACAAAGGAGCCCGCATGGGCTCCTTTTCTTTTTTATAATAATTGAAAAAGACATATTTTAGCAAAACCAAAAAAATTGAAAAATAACAATCACACCTACACATGAAAAAGAAAATTAAAGCTTTGCTCCTATGCATTGCACTCGCAAACGGGCTAGCCTGCTTTGCACAACAATCCCAAAAGGAAGAAATTGCAAAGAAATTTGAGGATTACTTCCTTCTCGAACGTGAAAACATCCACGCGCATTTTGACAAAAATGTTTTTTTAACAGGAGAAAGCATTTGGTTTAAAGGCTATGTGTTTCACAGAAAATACAATATCCCTTTTTTCTCGTGCGTAAATATTTTTGCAAATCTTATAGATGAAAACGGAACTGTTTTAGAAACAAAACTCCTATACGGAAACCTTGGTGATTTTACAGGAAACTTTAAACTTGATAACAGCTTAAAATCCGGAAAATACTATATCCAGTTTTACACCAACTGGATGAATAATTTTATTGAGGACGAGTCTTCTGTATACGATATAACAGTTATAAATGAGGAAACAGGCATCCCTGCATCACTAACTAAAAACGCAGAAGCAGAAGTAAATATAACTCTAAAACCCGAAGGCAGCTTTATTAGCGACTGTACAAACACAATAGCGGTACATGTAACCGGGTGTGATAACACACCTCTCAATATTAATAAGGCAACGGTATTAAACAGCAAAGGAGAAGATATTAAAGAGATAACTTTGAATAAACTGGGTTATGGCAGATTTGACATTTCTGCAAATAACTCAGCAGACTATACGGTACAAATAGAATTAAACGGAAATAAATACAGCCAACACTTACCTCCGGTTCAGGCTAAAGGAATCATTATGGATGTAAACAGCTATATAATGGCCGGCAAAACTATTATTAAGTTTAAAACCAACTCCTTTACCTACAATGACATTAAGGGTAAAACATACTATGCAGTTATAAACAAAGATGACAAAACATCTGTTATCGATTTCTCTTTTAATGATAATCAACTGGAACAAACTATCCTTCTTCAAAACAAAGATCTTTTTGAAGGGGTAAACACGCTTCGTATTCTGGATACTGACCTTAAAGAAATTGGACAGCGACTTTTTTACATACATCCTGAAACCACTGTAAATACCTATATCAAAAAAACATTTGACGATAACGGCACCGTAGAGTTTAAAGGAAAAGTAAACAGCGGCAGCATGAGTCTTAGCGTTTCTGTTTTACCGGCAAACACCATAAGTATTACTGAAAAAGAAGACATTTATGGCGATTTCCTTCTTTCACCTTACATTGACGGACAGGTAAAAACTACCGCTAAACAATATTTTAGTAACCTATCAAGAACAAATAAATACGAACTTGACCTGTTCCTAATGTGCCAAACCAGTAAATACAACTGGAACAGCATAAAAAGTAACCCTCCAAAACAAAACTATTCGTTTGACATAGGCCTTTCTCTAAAAGGCACCATAAATAAGAAAAAATCATTAAAAGGGCATTATGTTATAATCTCCTCTTTTAAAGGCTTACTGAATGAAAGGGCTTATGTAACCGATAATAATGAATTTTACCTCAACAACTTAATTGTGCCTGACTCATGTAATGTAAGTTTCTCTTTGGTTAAACCGGGACAAAAACCAGAACCTTTAAGATTGACCCCTCAGGTATCAAACAATATAAGATCGTTTAATAAACCCTACAAACCCGTTAAAGTTTCCTGCATTAATTATACTACAGATCCTGATTCAGAAATTGCATTACCAAAATACAACTCTCAAAGCGTAATGCTCGAAAACATAACTATTGATGCTGATGCTACTAAAAAACTAAAATATGCAAGAGGATCTGGAAATGGCTTACTAAGAGGATATAAAATTAGTGAAGATGATGCTATCAGCTTTTTCTATCTGCTTGATTTTATAAGATATCATGGTTTTGATGTAACCAAAACGCCAATGGGAGATATTAATATTACCGGAAGGACAAGAAACACCTTTAACGGGCAGCCTACAACCCCAATGGTTTATATGAACACCTGGCAGTTAATGAGCTTTGATGTATTAGATGGTATTCAAACCTCTGAAGTCGATGAGCTTTACATTAACCAACATATGCCTGTACCGGGAGTTGACAACAAAATGGGAATGATTAAAATTTACCTTAAACCGGGAGGAGGTTTCAAATCGAAAAAGAAACAAACTGAAACTGCTTTTCTTATAAAAAATGGGTTTGAAGAAAATAAGGAATTCAAAAACGCTGAATACCTTTCAACTTATGATGATATAGGTTTCCAAAACTTCGGACTTATAGACTGGCATCCTACAATTATTACAGATGCCAAAGGAGAGTTTAGCTTTATTATACCTAAACTTTATTCGGGCAAGGTTAAAATACTTATAGAAGGTATTGCCCCCGACGGAAAAATGGTTTCGGAAATAAAAACAGTAAACTTATAAAAAAGAGGGTGTTAAAGTATTTAACACCCTCTTTTTTTGTACCTTACCCAAACTATGAAAAAGCACCTTACAACAATAATATCTCTCTGTATCTTAATAGCATTGCCTATTTACGGACAGGAAAATAAAGTACAGGAAATCTCATCGATAGTCAAAAATTACTATTCTCTTGAAAGAGAAAATATACATGTGCATTTTAGCAAAACCACTTTCATCACTAACGAAAGTATATGGTTTAAGGGCTATGTGTACTACAGTAAAAAAAATACCCCTTTTTTTACTACAACAAACATTTTTGCAGTACTAAAAAATTCTGAAAACAAAACTTTAGACTCAAAATTACTATACGGTAGCTTAGGCTCCTTTGAAGGCTCTTTTGAACTCCCCCCTAACATGGCTTCGGGCAGTTACTATTTACAGTTTTATACTAACTGGATGAATAACTTTAGTGAAAATCAATCTGCCTTATATAAAATTGAAGTGATTAACCCCGATACTCCGGGTCAAAACTCTACAAACGATGCCCAGGTTAAAATAAATGTATATCCCGAAGGAGGTATATCTCTCAAAAACAAAACAAACACAATGGCCATATCGGTAAAGGGTTGTAAAAACCAGCCTTTACCTGTTACAGAAGTCACCCTTTTCAACAACGCTGAAACAATTCAAACTATACAACTTGATAATAACGGTTACGGAAAATTTGAATATTATTACCTTGAAGAAAATCCGGCAGACTCATTAAGTGTTTATTTTCTCAACCAAACTTATAAAACAGCACTACCAAAAGCCCTAAAAAAAGGAATAACTGTTAAGCTCACTAACAAAACAGGCACTAACAATACTTCGCTGGAATTAAAAACCAATAAAAATACCTATCAGGATATAGAAAACAAGCCGTTTTACATACTTATACATAAAGATGATAATGCTTTTTTATTGGAAACGAAGTTCACTGATAACGTTACAGACCATAAACTGGTGATTAATGACGATTATTTATTTAACGGATTAAACACCATCAGGATACTCGACAAAGACTTAAATGAAGTAGCACAAAGGCTACTATATAAAAGATTTGAAAGCAATTCACATGTAAAAATCACCGGAAATAAAGCAGAAAATACAGATATAGTATTTACAGCCGAAACAACAGCAAATACTAATTTAAGCATTACCGTATTACCTTTACAAACTAAAACACTTAACAATAACAATATTCTCAACGACTTCTTACTTGCACCTTATATTGAAGATTCTCCGGATATAAATATTTCTGAATACTTTAATAACAGTTCACAGCCCAACGAAAGTCTTGACCAGTATCTTATTTGCTGCAAAAGCAAATACATATGGCAAAATATAAAACAAAATCCGCCAAAAGAAAACTATACTTTTGATATGGGTTTAAAAATTAAAGGCGTAATTAACCAAAACTTAAAAAGCGGAAAAGATTACTCTGTAAGACTTACCTCTTACGGAACTGTTATTGACGAAAAAGCCGAGATTGTAAACAATAATGAGTTTTATTTTGATAACCTGATACTGGCCGATTCTACTAAACTTACTTTTGAATTATTACAAAACGGCAAAAATATAAATCCTAAACTATATACAACAACATTAAACAACACTTCACAGCACAAGGCTTCATATATACCGAGTCAAAATATTTGTTTTACTGAAAGTATAAGTACCCCTCTTACCTACGTCCCAGATATACAAAAAGAAACAATAGCATTAAAAGAGGTTGTAGTTAAAGGAAAAAGAGAAGAGCTTAAGTTTGCAACAACACTGGGCAACGGACAGCTAAAAGGATATAAAATAACAGAAGAAGACTGTCTGGGTTTCCCTACTGTTCTCGACCTTATAAGATATCATGGTTTTGAGGTAAGAAACAGACCCGATAGTGCTATAGCTGTTTATGGCCTTTTTAAAAACACTTTTATAAAGAATCTAAAAAACTCTCCTGATGTATTTTTGGATGATTACCGCCTGATAAAACTGGATATTTTAAGAGATATTTTAACCTGTGATATTGATGAGTTTTATATTAATAAACACATGTCGGTACCAACACTGCAAAACAGAATAGGAATAATAAAAATATACCGTAAAAGAAAGCCTTTCAGTAAAACTAAAGATAAACCTGTATTTGATTATGTTATAAAAAACGGATTTGAAAAAATAACACCTTTTAAAAGCACCATATACACATCTGGCTATACAGGAAGCGGTTTTAACAATTACGGACTGATTCACTGGATACCTACAATAATAAGTGACGAAAACGGAAAATTTAGTTTTAGTATTCCGCAAACCTATAAAGGAGAAGCTAAATTAATTATTGAAGGACTTTCGCCCGAGGGCAAAATCATTTCTCAGGTTATTACTATTAACCTATAAAAAAAGCGGGTATATACCCGCTTTTTTATTTAATTGAACAAAACCTGATACTGGGCTATAATAGCACCTTTTGTTCCGGTTTTCTCTCCACCTAAATTATATATTGGTCTGTTTTGATAAGCAATGGTAAATTTAGACACATTCCCATCCAATAGCCAGTTAACACCGGCATCAAAAAAATTCATCGCATCATTTAATCTGTCATAATCGGCATGCTGTAATGACACATAAGGCATTAAGGTAGTTTGCCCTATAAGGTTATCCTTAAACTTATACCCTGCCTGGGCATAAATCACGGTACCTGTACCATACATAGGGAAACTGTTTCCTCCCCCATTTAGCATAACAGGGTTATTACTGCCGTTAGCCGGATTCATTGCCCCTCCGTTACGTATATAGCTTTTTCCAAAGTCATAACTGGTTACATTACCGTAAAAACTTACTGCCTGCCCACCTGTACCTATGGGAGCATCATAAAATACATCGGCTGCAAAGTGTACCATATCACTTTTTTCCACACTACCAGTATTATTAAGCATCCACATAGCATCCTTTTGGTAAATAAAACCTACACCTATATTAAACACCTTCTTTTTTCCCTGATACGTTCCCGTTAAATAAGGCGTCATGTTAGATTCCTGATCGAAAAACTGGTATTGAAAATAACCGTTCCACTGCATCTCTGAAGGATCGGTAGAGAAAGTAGCCTCATTTAATCCAGGGGGTGAGTTTTTAACCTCAAGTGGGTCGGCCATTTGCAGACGGTAGTCCAACTTACCCAACTTACCTTTTACAAACACCGAAAGCTTCCTTAAAAACTGGTCGTTCACATCATTAGTAGTTTGTAAAAACAAAGGGGCGTCTATCCCTAAAATAGAGCCTACAGAAGGCGACGAGAAACGCGACAGCCCACTCCACCCTGACAAACCTATACCTATAGAAAGCTTGGTTTTATCTACAGCATACTCACCATAGGCATCGTGTACAAAAAAGCCCAGTTTCCTTTCGGATATAGTGTTGAAATTATTTTCTCCAAACTGACTGTATGCAAAAACCCTATCGGTTAACTGCCCATACATCTGTACCCTGTAACGGCGAATACCTATATCTGTACCACTGTTTTTCTCAACTCCGTTTATGGTAGTCCCGGGATTATAATCCATACTTCTAAGCCAGGCCTGGGTCATAAAGGTAAACTTCACATAGTTGCTTCCGTCTTCATTAAGGTAGAGTTTCCTGTCTTTAAAAAATTCCTGTGCCTGTGCACTTTCAGGTAAAATTATTGCCGAGAGCCCCAAAAAGGCCAGTGCATACTTTAGGTTTTTCATAAGGTGATTATGGTTAATAGTAAGTACATGCAATTTAATAATTCCCTCTATAGAGCACAATTAAAGCAGTCCCTTTAACTATAAAAAAGTGAATAAATAAGCTGTTTTAATATCAATAGACCAAAAAAAATCCCGAATTGAATTCGGGATTTACTTTTTTATCTGTTTTTCTATTCCATACGGTCATACATACAGCAGGTATGCAGTTTCTGAAAATCCTCTTCGGTCGCTTTTACCAGTTCGGTATCATGTCCTGCTTTGGCTACAGCATTAGAAACATCCTCAATACTACATTTGTTCTCATCCAGTATAAGGTGAAGGTCCTGGTGGTCTGCATGCCATTCGGCCGATTTAACACCTTTCACACTGAAAGCTGCTTTTTCAATACGTTTTTTACACATATCACAGTTACCGTTTACAGCAATCTCATATTTAGCGTTCTTACTTTTTTTAACTTCTTTATCCTGTGCCTGTGCTGTTAATCCGAAAAGAGTTACCAACACTACTAATATTATATTTTTCATGATTTAATTTTTTGAATGTTAAATATATACTTTTTTATTATTTGATTTTAAATCTTAATCCGGCATAATACATTTGTCCAAAAACCGGAGCATATACGATAGACGTATCAAAATACTGGCCAAAAGGATTATCGGCGCCAACAATAGCTTTATTCTGCCTGTAGTTACCTATATTCTCTCCTCCTACATATACTTCAAATACGCTTGAGAAGGTTCTTGTAACCTGAGCATTCATTAACGAGAAGGCAGGAGAATAATCTCCCATTTGGTACTGAACAGGATTACTGCCTGTATATGGCAGACGTTGTTTACCCATCCAGTTATAGGTAAAGTCAAACTTCCATTGTTTACCTCCTTCTCCAATATGGGTCTCATAAGCCAGGTTGGTAAAGAAACGGTGTTTCGCCTGTAGTGGCTTATCCTGTGTTCCTGAAAGATAATCGGTTTGAATATCGTAGTACTTGTAAGCCGTACGGATATTAAAATGACGGGTAATTTCATAATTCAGCTCTACCTGAAGGCTGTTAGCATACGATTTACCGTCAAGATTATAAAACAATACCTGTTGCGGACTGGCATACAAATCGACCACTGCTTGATTTTGGAAGTCAGTCCTGTAAAAATCTACCACAAACTCGGCATTCCTGTTAAATAACGGAAACCCCTGTACAAAGCTCAAGCCGTAGTTCCATGCAATTTCAGGATCCAGTCCGTACACCTTGCCTCCCGAGTTCAAAATACTCATTACCCTTGAGCTACCAAACAGCGATTGATTTTCGGCAAAAATATTAGCTACCCTTTTCCCACGCCCAAACGAAGCTCTTAAAGTTGCCTTATCCCACGGATTGTATTTTAAATGCATCCGTGGTGTTAAAAATGCGCCTAAACGATTGTGGAAATCAAACCTACCACCCGCAACAAAGCTAAAGTTACGGGTATTATCATAAGTATACTCAAAAAAGGCACCCACACTGTTATCAATACGACTATGGTCTATAGTATTTACAAACTCGCCATAATTATCGTAAGTAACATTAAGACCTGTAGAAAATTTGTTTAGAGTATTACTTATTATTGAACTGAATATCAAATTAGAGTAAAAACTCTTTTGATCTATATCATACTGGTTAAACCCAAAGTAAGAATCCTGATTATGCCAGTTAAAAGCCGTTTGCCACCCTATACTCTGGTAAGGCATATCAGGGAACACATATCCCAGCTTGGTAGAAATGTCCAGTTTATCGGTATTGATTTCGGCACCCCAGTGATTAGTAGTGAACTTATCGGTATCAGGATCAAAATCAACCTCACCGGTTTGTTTCTCATCCCTCATATAACGAAGGTTTATAAAACTAATCCATCCGGTTTCAGGGTTATTATACTGCCAGCGGTTCATTACATTGATTTGTTTTGCCAGCGGATTATCCAAAAACCCATCGTCATTCATATCGTTTTTGGTCACCCTAGTATTACCATGCACAAACAGGCTACTGCTCCAGTGGTCATTTAGCTTTTTATTGAAATGGGTGTTCAGCTCGAAACGGCCACCCTGAGAGCCATAGGCATTTAAAAAGAACGGAATATCCATAGCAGGCTTTAACAGCTCGTAGTTTATCTGTCCTGATATACTCTCATAACCGTTAATAACAGGACCTGTACCTTTGGTTATCTGTATACTCTCTACCCATGTACCCGGTATGAACGATAATCCATATGCCTGTGAGGCACCACGAACCGAAGGAATATTTTCTTCTGATATTAAGAGGTACGGACTGGTAAGTCCCAGCATTTTGATTTGCCTGTTTCCTGTAAGGGCATCAGAGAAGTTTACATCAATGGAAGGGTTGGTTTCAAAACTCTCGGCTATATTACAGCATGCTGCCTTAAGCAGCTCACCGGAACTCATGTTAACCACATTAGCTGCCGATGCACTTGTACGCTTTAGACTCTTTCTGGTTTTATCTATCACCACATTATCAAGCTCACTCTCTTCAGATGGTTTAAGCGAGTGGGTTATAAAATCAGGAGATTCCACAGTAAGCGTATCGGTAGTATAACCAATATAACTTACCAACAGTTTTTTATATTCCGTTTTGTAAGGAATCTCAAAAGTACCGTTAGCTTCTGTAGAGGCGCTAACGTTTGTATTGAGCCAGTAAAGGCTGGCTCCCGGAAGCGGCTGGCTGTTTTCATCCAGCACCTTACCGCTTAGCTTATCCTGTGCCTGTACCATAAGGGTGCACAGCAAAGCTGTATAAAATAATATATTACGCATAAAAATATTTTAATGTTAACGAGTAGTATTCCCCATCACAGGGAAATCAAACTGAAAAACATTAAAATCAGGCGTATAAAATGTATTGGCAATAGAGTTTAAAGAGCGGAGGGGCATTGGCCTCGCAGTAAAAGGAAGTATTTACCTGCTTTACAACAGGTGCTTTGTAAGCAACATTAAGTGGCTGCCAGGTATCGGCAACATAAAAAGAACCAAGATCAAGCTGAAGTGATTTTACAAGTATATTATCACTCTTATCATGAGGCTTTACAACATCATTCTTACAGCATTTTTTTCCGGTTTCGGCTTTCATGGCACAACAGCTCTTACCTTCCCTAGTACTGGCCATACATGGTTCATCCAGTTTGTAGGCAAGCGTAACCGATGATATCTCTCCGTGGCAATAATGTACATTAAGCGCAAACCCCGTGTTAGACATTAACAGGAGTGCCGCCAAAAGTATGTTTATGTGCCTTTTAAGTTTCATTGTGCCACAAATTTATACATTTAATTTTAAGTGATGCCGCACTACCCCTGTTAAAACACAAAATGTGGGAATTTTATATTTTTTAACACAAAAAAACATAAGCCAGAATGCTTTAATAAATACTTTTGTATTAAATATTATACACAATGACATTTGAAGAGTTAAAACCGAAAGTTACAGATATACTGCACCATGATAACACTTTAAGAGATGAAAAACTATTACAGCTTTGCCATCTTTTAAAAGATAATATTGATTATTATGACTGGGTAGGCTTTTATTTCAGGAACGGAGACAAGGAAGAACTCCTGTTAGGCCCTTATGCCGGCGAACCTACCGATCATACCGTTATACCTTTTGGAAAAGGTATTTGCGGACAGGTAGCAGTTTCTAACGAAAACTTTGTGGTACCCGATGTAACCGCACAGGACAATTATATTGCCTGTAGTATTACAGTAAAATCAGAAGTGGTAGTACCACTTTTTGTAGACGGAAAGAACATAGGCCAGATAGACATTGACTCTAACGTACTGGACGCTTTTAGCGAACTGGATGAACGCTTCTTGGAATTTGTAAACGAACAGGTAGCCAAGTTATTCTAACTTACTGATTACCTGACACACTAAGTACATTTTAAACTTATCAAACAAAGTATTGCGGGTTTTAAAATATTGATTACCTTTGCACCCAATCGGGATAGGCCCGTTACATAAAAATTATTTAAACAATATTGGCATGTACTTAACTAAAGAAGTAAAAGAGCAAATCTTTTCAAAACACGGTAAATCTGCAACTGACACAGGAACAGCAGAAGGACAGATTGCGTTATTCACATTCAGAATTAACCACTTAACTCAACACTTAAAAAAGAATCGTCACGATTTTAACACTGAGCGTTCTCTTGTTAAGCTGGTAGGTAAAAGAAGAAGTCTTCTTGATTACCTTAAGAAGAAAGAGATTAACAGATACCGTGAGATTATCAAAGAATTAAACATCAGAAAATAATCGAGATGAAAAGAGGCGCCTGCGCGCCTCTTTTTGTTTTTACATATTTTGCATAAAAAAAGTTTTGGTTTTTCATTGGGGTTTAAACAACTACGCACAACAACTACACAACTACAACGTACCCATTGTTTAATCAAAGAAATGGATTTATGATTCCAAATGTAACAAGAGAAATTATCGATCTTGGAGATGGAAGAAGCATCTCGATCGAAACAGGGAAACTTGCAAAACAGGCAGACGGTTCTGTAGTAGTCCAAATGGGCGATGCCATGCTGCTTGCAACTGTAGTTTCCGCAAAAACTGCCGCTCCGGGCATTGACTTTTTACCTTTAACGGTAGATTATCGTGAAAAATTTGCGGCCGCGGGCCGTTTTCCGGGCGGATTCTTCAAACGTGAAGCAAGACCAAGTGACGCAGAGGTATTAACCATGAGATTAGTAGACCGTGTACTTCGTCCACTTTTCCCGGATGATTACCACGCTGAAACGCAGGTAATGATTCAACTTATGTCTCACGACGAAAACGTAATGCCTGATGCACTTGCAGGCCTTGCAGCTTCTGCTGCCCTTGCAGTGTCAGACGTACCTTTCCACACACTTATCTCAGAAGTTCGTGTAGCACGTGTAGACGGTAAATTTATCATCAACCCAAGCAGAGAACAACTGGAGCAGTCTGACATCGATATGATGATTGGTGCTTCAAGCGACTCTATTGCAATGGTTGAGGGTGAAATGAAAGAGATATCTGAAAAAGAAATGGTTGAAGCAATTAAATTTGCTCACGATGCCATTAAAGCTCAGATAGCTGCTCAGGAAAAACTTAAAGCTGCAATTGGCAAAGAAATCAGAACTTACGAAGAGGAAGCTACTGATGCTGATGTTGAGAAAAAAGTATACGACCTTTCATACGACAAGTATTTTGCTGTTGCTAAGGAAAGTTCTTCTAAACAGGAACGTTCTGAGAAATTCAGCGTTATTAAGGAAGAGGTTCTTGCTGCCTTTACAGAAGAGGAGCAACTTGAACTTGCTGACCTGATTAGCAAATACATTTACAAGTCGCAAAAAGAAGCTGTAAGAAACGTAATCCTTGATTTAGGCGTACGTCTTGACGGTAGAAAAACAAACGAGATACGCCCTATTTGGTGTGAAGTGGGCTATCTACCTTCAACACACGGTTCGGCTATATTTACAAGAGGTGAAACTCAGGCACTGGCAACAGTTACCCTAGGTACATCCCGTGAGGCTAACGTTATCGACTTACCGTCTGAGCAGGGAGAAGAGAACTTCTACCTACACTATAACTTCCCTCCGTTCTCTACCGGTGAAGCAAAACCGCTAAGAGGTACTTCAAGAAGAGAAGTTGGTCACGGTAACCTTGCGCAACGTGCACTTAAAAACATGCTTACTGACGAGAACCCATATACTGTTCGTGTAGTATCTGAAGTACTTGAATCTAATGGTTCATCTTCTATGGCTACCGTATGTGCAGGTACACTTGCCCTTATGGATGCAGGTGTTAAAATCGCAAAACCGGTATCTGGTATTGCAATGGGATTAATCTCTGACGATAAAACAGGCAGATGGGCTGTACTTTCCGACATCCTTGGTGATGAAGATCACTTAGGTGACATGGACTTTAAAGTTACAGGTACTGCCGATGGTATTACTGCCTGCCAGATGGATATCAAGATTGAAGGACTTAACTACGAAATCATGGAGCAGGCTCTTGAGCAGGCTCGCGAAGGCCGTCTTCATATCCTTGGTAAACTTACCGAAGTTATCAGTCAGCCAAGAGAAACTGTTAAGAAACACGCTCCTAAAATTGTTAAGGTTACTATACCTGGTGCATTTATTGGTGCTCTTATCGGTCCTGGCGGAAAAGTTATTCAGGAACTTCAAAAAGCTACAGGTACAACTATCGTTATTAACGAGGTTGACGAGCAGGGTGAAGTTGAAATCCTTGGTACTGATCCGGACGGAATGCAGGCTGTACTTAGCAAAATCGACTCTATTATATTCAAACCACAGGTGGGCGAAACTTACAGCGTAAAAGTTGTAAAAATGCTTGACTTTGGTGCAGTAGTAGAGTACGTTCAGGCTCCGGGTAACGAAGTACTGTTACACGTATCTGAATTAGCATGGGAACGTACAGAAAATGTTTCTGACGTTGTTAATATGGGTGACGTGTTTGATGTAAAATACATCGGTATCGATCCTAAAACCAGAAAAGAGAAAGTTTCAAGAAAAGCATTATTACCAAGACCTCCAAGAGATGAGAATCGTCCGCCAAGAGACGAGAACCGTGCTCCAAGAGAGAACAGAGGACCTCGCCCCAACAGGGATAATAACAGAGGACCAAGAAATAATGACAAAGACGGTAATAAGGAAGCTTAATATTTTATAAGGTTAATTCATAAAAACCCTGCTATATAGCAGGGTTTTTTATTTAACTTAGCGTTTTGTTTCTATAATATGTCATCAAAAAAAGCAGCAGCCACAAGGCTTAACATACTACAAAAAGCATTTGAGCTGGTTTACCAAAACGGTTACCGCACCACCAGTGTAGACGAGATTATCGCAACTACACAGGTAACTAAGGGTGCTTTTTTTTATCATTTTAAAAATAAGGACGAAATGGGACTTGCCATGATAAACGAGGTAATGCAGCCCGGCATGCGCAAATCGCTTATAGAAGCATTACCTAACAATGGCAATCCGGTAGAGGAGATATATAACATGATAGAATCCCTCCTGCTTAAAGATCCTTTTTTTATTATAAAATACGGCTGCCCTGCTATAAATATGGTGGAAGAAATGGCATCATACAATGAGGCTTTTAATAAAGCGCTTTCCCAACTGGTCATACAATGGGAAGAAGCCATAACCAATACCCTGGAAAACGGAAAAGCTATTGGAAAGATAAATAGTAATACCAACTCAAAAGAAGCGGCACAGTACATTATATCAGGCTACGGGGGAATCAGGAATCTGGGAAAAATACACGGAAAACCCAGCTATATCAGTTATCTATCCCAATTCAAAAATTACCTGAATACTTTGGAATAATTTTTTTGCCCAAAAACATACTAATTAGTATGTTTTTACTATTTTTGTCATGTCAATCATCAATCAAAACACAGTTATGTATTCATTTTTACTCCCAGTTCACTCGGTTTTCAGGTGGGCTGTGGTTTTTAGTCTAACCTATGCCATAATTATTTCGGTAAAAGGTTACTTAGGTAAAACCACCTTTACCAAAATCAGCAATGCCATAAGGCACTGGACCGCAACCATTGCACACATACAGCTTATTACCGGAATAATACTGTATGTAAAAAGTCCGTTTGTAAAACAGTTTTACACCACAGAAAACAATACAGGTGAAACCCTTTTTTTCGGACTCATTCATATAATGCTAATGTTATTAGCAATTGTTTTTATCACTATAGGTTCGGCTAAATCTAAAAGAGAAAAAACAGACGAAACAAAATTCAAAACCATGTTAATATGGTTTAGCCTTGCCGCTCTGCTAATACTATTAGCAATACCATGGCCATTCTCTCCTCTCGCTAACCGACCTCTAATCCGTTTTTAATTATGAAAAATCTCTTTAAAACCAATGTAGGAAGGCTAAGGCTAATAGGCTTCCTGGAGGGCACATCGTTACTAATATTATTATTTGTTGCCACTCCTTTAAAACACTTGTATGGTTACCCTCACCTATCAACAATACTTGGAACCATTCACGGAGCTCTGTTCCTCTTTTTTATATTTAATACCTTAAGTGTAGGTGTGGAACAGCAATGGAAATTTAAAGTCACTACCTGGAAAGTACTTCTTGCCTGTATCATTCCGTTTGGCACATTTTATATTGATAAAACAATCCTCAAAAAAATCGAATTATAGCTTAAAAAGCCCTGTTATTAAGCAGGGCTTATAATTTCAAACTAAGCCAATACATTACCCTTGCTAAAAAATAACAGACATCAAGATAAAATAACGAATGCTGCCAGAGCCTGCACAAAAAAACAAGCATTTTACTATCCGTTAAAAAACCTGTTTCTTTTAATATCTTTTCCTTTCCTTATTAACCATGCGTGGTAACAACTTGGGACATCATGTGTCCATCGCGGAAGAAAAAAAATAATAAGATAAACATCCAAATGAGATATAAGAGCAAAAGCCACGGCTAATGTAAATGTCCAGCCCGCATAACCAAAACCTATTATACCAAAAAAAGCAATAAAAAGAGTTAGGCCCCATATTTTGGAAAGAAAGGCATGCGTACAGGTTTCCTTCCCGAATTTTAAAATACTAAACAAATAAGTAAGCCCTTCCATCACAAATATCATAATAATAGCATATTTATTATGTAACACAATACCGGGATTAAGCACCCAGGCACACCACCCGGCAGAGACCCAGAAAAGTAAATCTGTCTGACTGTCCATTCTCCGCAATTTCTCAGTTGAAACTCCTGCATTCCTCGCTACTATACCATCAAATATATCCGACAATATACCTAACAGCAATAAAATAACCAGAGGGAGCCTGACATCGTCTTCATAAACATAAGCCAACGTAATCATTACAGGGGCTAGAAGAAATCGAAAACCAATCAATAAAAACGGTACATTTTTCATAATAAGCTGATTAAAAGTTCAGCTCAAAACTATTGTGTATATTGCAATCATAATTGCGTTAACAAATTAAAAACCACACAGTATTTGCAATTTTCACAAATGGACAATCAGGATAAACTTTTAAAAACCATAAGGCAGCATAGCCGGTCGGCATCACTTATAGACGAGATAGCCGCCATACTCAACATTAGCTATGATGCCGCACACAGGAGAATATCCCAAAAAAGCAAATTTAGTATTGACGAAACAATAGCTTTGTGCAGTCATTACTCCATATCAATGGATAGCCTGTTTGGCAACAGTAATAAGGTAGTTGTAGAAAAAACAGCCGAAATAAAAAACATAGCTAACCTAACCGACTACTTTAAAGACTCGGCACAAAAACTGGAAGCATATAAAAATTATCCTGATTCGGTTATGTATTATTCGGCAAAGGATATTCCGTTATTCCACACCATTAGCGGAACATTACTCTCCAAGTTTAAGCTCTATGTATGGCTTGATCTTCTTAGCGGGCAGCAACACGAAAAGTTTGAGAATTTTACCGTTAGCGGTTCATTGCTTGAACACAGCCAAAAACTTAACAACGTATACAAAAATGTAGAGGTAAAAGAGATTTGGAACGACACTACTATAAACAGCACTATACAACAGATATATTACTTTTTCCAGTCGAGACTATTAACACTGGAAAACGCAATGCATGTTTGTGATGACCTTAAAGCCATACTACATGAAGTCGAACAAAAATGTTCTAAAAACGATACAGGCTATCACTTGTATTATAACGAACTGCTATTATTAAACAACAACGTGCTGTTATCATCGGTAAAACAAAAATCATTATTTGTACCCTACACTATGCTGGGATACTTTATTACAGGTGATAATGACACCTGTCAAAGCACCGAAGATTTTTTTAACTATCAAATCAAAAACTCAAAATCACTTAACCAGTCGGGCACACGTGACCGTAAACTGTTCTTTAACCGTATGCATCAAAAAATAGATTTTTACATTCAGCGCATGAACAGCGAACTGGATTACAACTTTTAAAACACAAAACCATGCAAACCGACCTAACGTACAGGGAAGCATTAATTACCGATATTCCGCAAATACAATTTGTAAGGCATGCCGTTAAGGAGAACATACTCTCTAACCCCGAACTGGTTAAAGACAGCGATGTGGAAAATTATATTACCCGCCGGGGTAAAGGCTGGGTAGCTGAAATAAATAATACAATAGTCGGTTTTGCTATAGTAAGCACAGCCGATAATAACGTATGGGCTTTATTCATTTTACCGAAATTTGAAAATAAAGGCATAGGTAAAACCCTCCACAATATTATGATGGACTGGTATTTCTCACAAACACAGGAAACCATTTGGCTTAGTACCGGTACAGGCACGCGTGCTGAAACATTTTACCGCCTAAAGGGATGGGAAGATACCGGGGCTTATGGAAATCAAGAGATTAAATTTATAATGACTCATCAAAAATGGAAAAAAATAATTAGATCATAAACTAAAAATCCCTGCTATGCAGGGATTTTTAGTTTATGATCTAGAAATTTACTTTCTCTAATCGTAATTCGGTGGCTTTTGCATCATCGTCAAAATTCTCAACCAGTAACATATATCCTTTTTTTGCACTGGTAGCAAAAATAGTACTGGTCTCGGTCTTCAGATTAAGAGTCTGCCTTTTAAACTGCCCGTCTGAATAGGATATGATACCATACAAGGTTGTTTTCTTTCTGTTTTTAGAGTTTTTCTCATTATCATTAAGAAAGAAAAGATATTCATCATCTCCCAAATCCTGATAATCCATAAAATCAAACAATCCATATCTCTTTATAGTAGACGAATATGCATTGGTATTAGAAAATTTATTCCTGAATTTCTCAATTTCAAAACACTGGGAAACAGAAAAATCTTCGGCAAGTTCAAACAAATACATATTATTGGTAATAATTGGTTTATTCAAAAAGGTTTCGCCAACCGCTATAACCTTACCGCTATCAAGCATAAGCATATTGTGTATATACATTTTGCCTTCTTTTTTTACAACCCCGTTTTTGTTTATAGTTATACTCTTATTGTTTAATAAATTCTCCCATAAAAGGTATTTCTTATCCAAAAGCTCTCCGGTTTCCTTGTCAAAAACAAACTTGTAAAGTCCTTTACCTTTCGAATCATGAACAAAACCTTCTTTCGTTTTTTCAGACATGTTTCCCATCACAAAAATCTTATCATCTTTTATGGCACAATCTACCACCCTATATGTATAATCATCTTTAGGAAAAGGTACTTCTTTTATAAGGTTACCTTTTTCAGAGTCTATAAAAGAAACAGACATCTCATTAAGGTATTTTGTAACATTACTATTCTTCAGATAATGATTAAGCATTACAATCACCTCACTATCTGAATTAAGATAAGTTAAGGCAGTCAGTTTTTTTGCTTTTATCTGGTCATACTTAAAAGTCCACAATTCGTTAAGGTCATCATCATAATGCACCAACCTCCTATCTGTTACTCCATGCTTCTTATTCATGGTTTTAGAATGAGCCATAAGCCCTACCTCATTGTAAAAAGTTATTTCTTCAGACTGGTTACTTGCAACATTGGAATGCTTACGATCAAATTCAGGGTTTTTAACCAAGGTATTTTTGTTGTATATAAAAGGATCACTTAACTCATTTGATGCAATATCAAGTATTCTATATCTTTTAAAGTATTCTTCCCCCGCTATATCATCTGCAAAGCCAATAAGTAACTTACGGCCTTCTAAAACAACTTCAACATTAATTTTCTTAGCAGTAAAAAACCATGACTCATATTTCATTTCTGTAATAAAGCCATTAGTCACCTTGGTAAGGTTCTCATCAAGAAGTATATACTCCAGCTGGTAGGTTTCCTTTGCCACTTTATCTGTTTCATAAAGAAGGAAGTAGCCTCTGATGTTGTTGTGCTTATCCTTAATTTCAGCAGATGAATAAAACTTACCTCGTGATAACTTACCTAAATCGGCAACCTGTCCATAAGTAAGCGATAATACAAAAAACAAAATCAGTAAAAAACGATATTTCATGTTTAGGATTTAAAGTTGTTTATAATAGTTTCTAAATCGGTCATTTTTATATTGCTTATAAAACTAATAAACCTGTTTAGGCTTTTGGTGTTACGCAGGTTGTCATGCTTAGGCACATACCTGTTAATGGTATAATTTTTTCGGGAATCATATATCTTAACAAGATTAAGATATATGATGTTTTTAAGCACAGGATCTTCAAGTTCGTACTTATACAGCTTTAATGCCTCATATAGTGATATACCATAATCCTGGGCCGAAAACATATTAAAAAGATTTTGATACACGCTGTTCCTTTTTATTTCTTCAAAACCTGTAGAACTACCCATACTGCTTTCAAGAAACTTGTTATCAAGATAATCTTTAATGAGCGTTATACGTGTAGAGCAATCAGGATGTGATTTAAGTGAATCAGCATTAAACCTTTCATCTTTTGTATACGTTTGAAATAAACTTTCTTCCTGTTCAAAATAGCGTTGTTTAACCACAAAACCTCCCTTTTCAAAAATCTTTTTATAGTCTTCCACAACAAGGGAATCTTTCTCAGCATCCGAGACATCAAGCTTTTGAAGTAAGGATATAGCTGCCGCAGGGCTGCGCTTGGTTTGCCTGTAAAAAACCAAACCTATGGAGTCGGCCTCAATCTCCTTTTCCCTTCTCTCACTGTAACTCTGGTAACGTATGTTTTTAAGTAAATTGGTCGCCATAGAGGCTTTACCATATTTTTGTTTTTTTATCTCCTTGGTTTTCTTTATCATTTCTTCAGAAGTAGACAAGCGGGCATAGGCCTCTACATCTTTCTTTAAATGATCAAGAAACTGGTGTCCTACTTCATGACAAATCACAAAAACCAATTCATCTTCGTTATCAACAGCAAGAAAAAGGCCGTAGTTAACCACAACGGTACCATCACCGGTATTATAAGCATTAACATCGGGGTCTTTTGACAACAGTATACGGTAGATATCCTTATCAATACTGTTACTTGTAAGTATCTCATTCATGAGACCATTTAGGTAACTATTAAGCTCGCTGTCACAAATAAAATTATTATTATCAATCTTTTCTATAAAGTCTTCCTGTAAGCCGCCATATATTTCTTTGATAACATTTTTTTGTGCAGATGTTTCATATTCCCTGTTATTATTAATATTCTTAAACTTTTTTACATATTCAACTTTAAGCTTAGCAGCACAAGTATGAGATAAAGTGTCAAGAGGCGAGAATGAATTTTGCCCTGCGGCATAAAAAAAAGAAAAGAAAAAGAAAAGTAGTAAACTGTGTTTCATAATAGTAAGGTCATAATAAAGCTTTCAAAAATACATTTTTTAACATAATAAAATAACGATAAAATAAAAAAAATGTTAAAATAAAACACTCTGTAAATAAAAAGAAAAAAGCACCCCTCTTGCCAGATAAAAATTATTACCCGAAATTTAGATTCGTAAAACAAACCAAAACCTTTATGGCAGATACAGCTCAATTTCTAGATACCATTACTAAAGGATATACCACAAAAGGCGACGCTATAACACTGGGAACAGCTATGCTTAACGGCGAACCTGTAGAGGGGGCTTATGTAAATGTTCCGTTAAAAACATTAAACAGGCACGGACTTATTGCCGGGGCTACCGGTACGGGTAAAACTAAAACCCTTCAAATCCTGTCAGAACACCTTTCTAACAATGGTATTCCTGTATTGATGATGGATATAAAAGGAGATCTTAGCGGTATTGCCAAACCGGGGGAAGAAAAAAGCTTTATTACCGAAAGGCATGCCAAAATAGGACTTCCGTATGAAGCTAAAGGTTTCCCCGTTGAACTAATGAGCCTTTCCAAACAACACGGTGTAAGACTTAGATCAACAGTTTCAGAATTCGGCCCTGTTTTGTTCTCAAGGGTTTTGGATCTTAACGATACCCAAACCGGGATTATGAGTGTTATCTTTAAATACTGTGACGATAACAACATGCCTTTACTGGATTTAAAGGACATTAAAAAAGTACTGCAATACATTACCGATGAAGGTAAAGAAGAGATTGAAAAGGAATACGGACGCATATCTACCGCTTCAACAGGAGCCATACTCCGCAAAATAATCGAGTTGGAACAGCAGGATGCCAACCTGTTTTTCGGCGAACTCTCGTTTGAGATTGAAGACCTTATGCGTATAGATAACGAAGGCAAGGGCTATGTAAACATTATGAGGTTAACCGATATTCAGGACAAACCGAAACTGTTTTCAACCTTTATGCTCTCGTTACTGGCTGAGATTTATAATCAAATGCCCGAAAAAGGTGATGCTGAAAGGCCTGAACTGGTAATTTTTATAGACGAAGCACACCTAATTTTTGATGAAGCCAGTAAAACACTACTGGATCAGATAGAGACTATAGTAAAGCTTATCCGTTCTAAAGGTGTGGGGCTGTTTTTTGTAACCCAAAACCCTACCGATGTTCCAAACGGTGTATTGAGTCAGCTGGGATTAAAGGTACAGCACGCACTACGCGCCTTTACCGCAACCGACCGTAAAGCCATCAAACTAACAGCCGAGAACTACCCTATCTCTGATTTTTATGATACCGATGAAGTGATTACGCAACTGGGTACCGGTGAAGCACTCATTACTGCACTTAACGAAAAGGGCATCCCTACCCCGCTTGCCGCTACTATGCTGCGTGCCCCAATGAGCCGAATGGACATACTTACAGAACAGGAAATAAGCGAGATAAACAACAGCTCCAAACTGGTTAAAAAATATGCTGAGGAAATAGACCGCGAAAGTGCCTGCGAGATACTTACAAAAAAAATAGAGGTAATCACCGTGCAGCAACAGCAGGAAGAACAGCAAAAAACCGAAGAGAAAGCCCGTAAGCAAACTACCCGAAGCACCCGAACGACTTCTACAAGCAGCACACTGGAAAAACAGATTATCAAAACGGTTACCAGCGCTACTTTTATAAGAGGAGTTTTTGGAGTATTGAATAAAATGTTTAAATAAACAAATAACACAAAACCTTAACAATAAGCTAATTAAAAATAATTTCAAATTTTCTGTAACTTTTTTGCAACTCGTTACGTATAACTATCTCAACACATAACTCAGAGGAGATTTTAGATGAGACAGCTTAAGATTACCAAGCAGGTTACCAACAGGGAAACTGCTTCATTAGACAAGTACCTACAGGAGATTGGAAAAGTAGATTTGATCACTGCAGATGAAGAGGTAGAGTTAGCACAACGTATTAAAGCCGGAGACCAGAGAGCACTTGAAAAACTTACAAAAGCCAACCTGCGTTTCGTTGTATCGGTTGCAAAACAATATCAAAACCAGGGATTAACACTTCCCGATTTAATTAACGAAGGAAATTTAGGACTTATTAAAGCTGCACAGCGTTTTGACGAAACCCGTGGTTTTAAATTCATTTCATATGCCGTATGGTGGATTCGTCAGTCTATATTACAGGCACTTGCAGAACAGTCCCGTATTGTTCGTTTACCACTTAACAAAATTGGCTCCATAAACAAGATCAATAAAATGTATGCTTTGCTTGAGCAAAGTAATGAGCGTGCCCCTTCTGCCGAAGAGATCGCTAAAGAACTTGATATGACAGTAAATGACGTAAAAGAGAGTATGAAAAACTCAGGTCGTCACCTGTCTATGGATGCACCACTTGTTGAAGGTGAAGACTCTAACTTATACGACGTTCTTCGTTCGGGAGAATCTCCAAATCCTGACCGTGAGCTTATTCACGAATCACTTCGCACAGAGATTGAAAGGGCTCTTGAAACCCTTACTCCGCGTGAAGCCGACGTGGTACGCCTTTATTTTGGCCTGGGTGACCAGCACCCTATGACACTTGAAGAAATTGGTGAAACTTTTGACCTTACCCGTGAGCGTGTACGCCAAATTAAGGAGAAGGCTATCAGAAGATTAAAGCATACTTCAAGAAGTAAAATCCTTAAAACATATTTAGGATAATCGTAAAAAGCCAAAAAAGAGCTTCCAAAATTCGCTTTTTTAGATTAAATTTGTATTTTGGCACTCCAAAATTTTGACTTTCAACACGAATAAAAATATTTAAGACACTTACAGTTCAATAACTGTTCGTTTTTTGATTGATGATTGAACTCCGGCTGATTACCGGAGTTTTTTTTTACACATACTTTAAATTTCCTCCATAAAAATTATCATTTATCCACAATAACATGACTTTGCAAAGGTTAAGCTACGCATTTTAAAAACTTTGCGCTTATATTTGCATAAATTCATACTCTAACAATAATGAAAAATACATTAATTGCACCATCTGTGCTTTCGGCTGATTTTGCCAACCTGCAACGTGATATTGAAATGATTAACAACAGTGATGCCGACTGGTTTCACATAGACATTATGGATGGCGTTTTTGTGCCTAACATTTCTTTTGGTATGCCGGTTTTAGAGGCTATTACACGCCACGCTAAAAAAACTATAGATGTGCACCTTATGATTGTAAACCCAGATCAGTACATTAAAACATTTGCTGCTCTTGGTGCTACAAACCTAACCGTTCATTATGAAGCATGTACTCACCTGCACCGTACCCTGCAGGCAATTAAGGCCGAAGGTATGAAAGCCGGTATTGCTGTAAACCCACATACTAATGTAGCGCTTTTAGAAGATGTTATTAAAGATACTGATGTGGTTTGCATGATGAGCGTTAACCCAGGTTTTGGCGGACAGTCTTTCATTGAAAATACATATAACAAAATCAAACAGCTTAAAGAAATTATCGAAAAACACAATGCCCCTACCCTTATTGAGGTTGATGGTGGTGTAAACGATAAAAATGCTAAGTTGCTTGTGGAAGCAGGTGCTGATGTACTTGTTGCCGGAAACTTTGTATTTAAGTCGGATAATCCTACTCAAACTATTGCCGACCTTAAAAAGCTTACATCGTTTTAATTTAATTACATATATACACTAATCTCAAAACCGCATCTATGAGACAGTATCTATTAACCATCCTGATGGTATCGGGAGTGGCATCGTTTGCCCAAAAAACGCCCTATACCACCTCAGGCAAAAAAGTAACGGTATACAATACCGTTAAGGAAACAAACCAAAGACTAACGCCGGCACAAGGCACTCTTTCGTTCAGCGAAAAGAAACAACCACTGGAAACAGAAGTATCTGTATTTGTAGACCCAACCCATACTTTTCAAAATGTAATGGGATTTGGTGGCGCTATTACCGATGCATCTGCCGAAGTATTTGCCAAACTGCCTAAAGAGACACAAAAACAGCTTCTTGAAGCATATTACGACAAAGAAAAAGGTATTGGGTACAATCTCGCCCGTACTACCATTCACAGTTGTGATTTTGCCAGCGAAAGCTACACCTACGTAAAAGAAGGTGATAAGGAACTGAAGTCTTTTAACATAAGCCACGATAAAAAATATCGTATTCCGCTTATTAAGAAGGCTATTGAAGCAGCAGGCGGAGAGCTCACGCTTTATGCTTCTCCCTGGAGCCCTCCTGCCTTTATGAAAAGTAACGGCAGCATGTTAAAAGGCGGCAAGTTATTACCTGAGTTCTATCAAAGCTGGGCTACTTACTACACTAAGTTTATTGCCGCTTATGAGAAAGAGGGAATCCCAGTTTGGGGTATTACAATCCAAAATGAGCCTATGGCAACCCAAAAATGGGAGTCATGTATTTACACAGGTGAAGAAGAGCGTGATTTCCTTAAAAACTATTTAGGCCCTACAATGCACAAAGCCGGTTATGCCGACAAAAAAATCATTGCCTGGGATCACAACCGCGATATGCTGTTCCAAAGAGCCGCCACAGTACTTAATGACCCTGAGGCTGCAAAATACCTTTGGGGCATAGGTTACCACTGGTATGAAACATGGAACGGAGGTTCGCAAATGTTTAATAACCTTAAACTGGTACATGAAAGCTTCCCTGAAACCAACCTTATTTTTACCGAAGGCTGCAAAGAACAGTTTGATATAAATAAGATAAACGATTGGAAACTGGGTGAGTTGTACGGACATAACCTTATCAATGACTTTAACAGCGGTACAACAGCGTGGACCGACTGGAACATTCTTCTTGATGAAACAGGAGGACCTAACCACGTTATGAACCTATGTTTTGCACCTATTCACGCAAATACCAAAACCGGTGAACTTATGTTTACCAATGAGTATTACTATATAGGTCATTTCTCAAAATTTGTTCAAAAAGGTGCTAAAAAGATTGCCTGCTCTACAAGCCGTAGTGCTATAGAGGCTACCGCTTTCCTAAACCCTGACGGAAAAACTGTGGTAATTGTAATGAACCGCGGTGAAGAGAAAGTAAACTATTTCCTTTGGATAAACGGTCAGGCTACAGAAGTAGAGAGTGCTCCGCATTCAATGCAGACACTGGTTTTCTAAATCCTGAATACAAAATATAAAAAAGCCTCCGTCGGGAGGCTTTTTTCGTTTATAGCCTCTTTGTCTTAAATCCCCCCTTATAATGACGTTTAAACGTTCCTTTAGCAAAAACACTACATCCTAAATTTGTAATATTAAAATGAAAAACTTTAAAACACTCATAATTATTATATCGTTTTCACAAACCGCAATAAACTAATATTCATAACTTTATAAAACTAACTACAAAATCAACCAAGATGAAAAATCTGATTAAAGTACAGGCACTTAACATTGATTTGGCCACTTTATTACTAAGGCTGATCTTCGGCGGAATGTTTGTTTATTATGGTTATATGAAAGCAGCAAACTATGAAGCATTCGCATCTATGTTTCAGGATATTATAGGGATAGGAGCAAAACTGTCTTTTAATCTTGTAATTTTTGCCGAACTCGTATGCGGTTTTTTTATCCTTATAGGATTACTAACCCGTTTTTCGGTAATACCGGTATTCATAACCATGATAATCGCTTTTTTCGTAGCACATGCTAACGATGGCTTTGATGTAAAAGCAATTGCCTTTGTTTATATGTTGCTATGCATAGTCATTTTCATTCTCGGTAGCGGAAGATATTCGGCCGATGCCGTTCTTTTTGGTAAAGGCACAAAAAACCAAATAGAAAATAAAAATTAATTATAAACTTAAAATCAGCCATGAGAAAACTAAAGCTTCAGGTACAAATGTCTATAGACGGCTATATTGCCGGCCCAAACGGTGAAATGGACTGGATGATTTGGAACTGGGACCAGGAACTTAAAGATTATGTTACCACCCTAACAAAACCTGTTGATACTATCCTATTAGGCAGAAAACTTGCCGAAGGTTTTATCGCACATTGGGAAAGCCAGTACAACAATCCTGAAACAAGGGAAGAAGCAAGTGATTTTCATCAAATCCCTAAAATAGTATTTACCAACACCATAAAGGACAATCCGTGGAATAACACATCTTTAGCTCATAATCTTACAGATGATATTAAAAAATTAAAAGAGCTAAATGGTGGTGACATCATAGCTTATGGCGGTGGAACTTTTGTTTCTTCTCTTATTAAAGAAGGACTTATAGATGAGTTTTTCCTGTTTGTAAATCCAACCGCTTTAGGCAAAGGCATGCCTATTTTTGAAGAGCTTGATAACAGGCAAAACCTGAAACTTGTAGAGAGCAAAGCTTTTGAATGTGGAATAACCCTATTACATTACAACAAATAATATAACCTAACAATCAATCACCATGAAAATAATTAAACGAATCCTGATAGTACTTCTTGTCATAATTGCTATCCCTTTTATACTGGCAATTTTCATTAGCAAAGAATATAAAGTGGAAAGACAAATTACCATTAACAAACCTCAGGCAGAAGTTTTTGATTATGTATCACATCTTAAAAACATGGACGAATACAGTGTATGGATGAAAGATCCAAACATGAAAACCGAATTTACAGGCAATGATGGTACAAAAGGCTTTATTTACGGCTGGGACGGTAATGACGACGTAGGTGAAGGCGAACTGGAAATAACCGACATAAAGACCAACGAACGCCTTGATATGGATCTTCGTTTTGTCAGGCCATTTGAAAGTGAAGCAAAAGTATACATCACTACCGAAAATTCAGGCAACAACAGTACAAATGTGCATTGGGTTATGCAGGGCAACAGTTCCTACCCTATGAACTTTATGAACCTGATGATGGATAACATGATAGGTAAAGATCTTGACACAAATCTGCACAACATTAAATCTAAATTAGAGAAACAATAAAAATCAATCATAAAATGAGAGCAGTTAATCCTTATTTAAATTTTAACGGAAATACAGAAGAAGCGTTCAACTTCTACAGGTCGGTATTTGGAGGAGAGTTTGTAACCATTATGCGTTTTGGCGATACTCCGGGATGTGAGAACATGCCCGAAACCGAAAAAAACGGCATTATGCATATTGCACTACCACTAGGCAGTAGTTTGCTAATGGGTACCGATGTTCCTAAATCTATGGAACAGGTAAAGTTTGGCACTAACAGTTCCATCACCATTGATGCGGAAAGTCGTGGGGAAGCCGATAAGTATTTTAACGGACTTGCAGAAGGTGGTAAAGTAGGCATGCCTATGGACGATATGTTTTGGGGTGCCTATTATGGTATGTTAACCGATAAATTCGGGGTACAATGGATGATTAACTTTGATGCCAGAATCAACAACTAATATGAAGCAGCCGGGGTTATTATTCGGCTGCTTTTTTTTTATTTTACAGGGATACTTAACTAAAAAGAATAGACATGGAGGCAATCATCAATCAACTGGAAAAATCATTTAATGAAACAACTCAACTTCTTTCTGAATTCAGTCAGGAAGAGATAAATACTATTCCTTTTAAGAACAGTTGGACAGCTGCTCAGGTTGGCTGTCACTTACTAAAATCAGGAACGGGAACAGATAATATTCTTAGCGAACCTACACAACCCGTAGACCGTGCTCCTGACAAAAATGCTGAGAATCTGAAAAAGCTGTTTCTGGATTTTGAGAATAAAATGCAGGCCCCTGATTTTATAATTCCCGAAGATAAAGTTTATGATAAAAAAGAATTAATTGCTTCCTTAAAAGAACTTAGTAAAAAAACTATTGAGGCGGCTTATAAAAGCAATCTTTCCCAAATAACATCTCTACCCGATGTACATCCTTTAAAAGGAATGTCAAAACTGGAAATGATACATTTTATAACCTACCATACCATGAGGCATAATAACCAGATTAAAAACATCAGGAGAAGTCTTAACGTCTAAAATTTATCATCTTACTTACCATATCATATAGTTCTGGCAGTTTTTGCCGGAACTCATTTGGTGTTTCAAAAAAGTACTCCAATATAACCGCTATAAACTCAAACTGATTGGTATAAGCGTATAACCTGAAATAATCTGCCTGGATAAGCTTTTCCCTGTTAGCAGGCTGGCTAATATATTTCATAATCTTATCAAGCATATCGCTATATAATACAGAAGCAGTCCCTACTGTCCTTTTACGAAGGGAACTAAAATGTAGAGCATGGGCAAACTCATGTAGCCCTAAATTTAAGTTGTCATTATCATACTCTATACCCTCCATAAAATGACGCCATGAGAATACTATAGCACCCGCTGCGGGGTTAAACTCCCCTTTATGATACTCCTCACTCGCAAGTGACAAAAAAGTATCAGGATAAACGATTATTGTCTGAAATACATCTGTAAGATACTGCCTCATTCCAAACGTAAGCATCACATTTGTAGCTGAAATCCTTATTTTCATAGCATCGGTCACCTCTGCCCCTTCTCTTCCAACGAAATCATAATATTCAATAAAAGCATGCACCCTATGCCTAAAGTATTTCTTTCTTACAGGAGAGAGATTCCTGTAAAATCTGAATTCCTTATTCAGTATAAACTGGGCTTCTGTAGGAAGCTCATTGGTAAACAGGTACCAATGTACATATACAGGCTTATCAAACATAAGCATATAGGCAGGCTCAATAAGCACATTAAATGCCAGAAAAAGAAAAAACAAAGCTATGGCTATACATAAAAGCCCAACAAATAGTTCCAAAATACAATACGGGTTTACAGTTGCAAAATACTATTTTAAATTACATAAGGGTATAAAAAAACTGCTATCCTACATGTGCACAATAACGGCCATGAGGATAGCAGGGTTCAAACATAAACAATTCTATTTATGTTGTATATAAATTTAATTCTTTTTTAAGCCTTATCTCCTTTAACGATAATAAACTCAGATCGTCTGTTTTGAGCATGTTGCTCTTCGGTACAGTTTTCCTTGCAGTCAACCTTAGGCTCGCTCTCACCATATCCCTGTCCGGAGATACGTTCCTTAGCGATACCTTTTGAGATGACATACTGAACCGTAGCCTTAGCCCTTTTGTTAGATAGGTTCATGTTGTACTGTGCACTACCACGGTTATCCGTGTGCGCCTTAACCATGATTACCATATCCTTATCGTTATTCATTGCCTCAACTAACTTATCAAGTTC
>NZ_JBELQB010000014.1:0-106366 GCF_046000485.1 Flavobacterium rhizophilum | reverse complement strand
GGAGAGATACCTTTAGGAATCATACAGGCAACATTATCAACAGTAAGTTCAAATGATGATGAACAGATATCGCCTCCGGCAGGAGTTACAGTTACAGTGTAAACACCAACTTCTGTAGCTGTAGCGGTTAAACCTGTACCTATAGTGGCACCACCGGCATCAGTCCAGTCAATGTTAACTGTATCTTCTGTATAGTTTTCATCAAGAGCTACTTCAAGCATATAAATTCCGCCTTCACAACCCTGGCTAACACTAATAATCGGAGTAGGAACTATATCTACAACGAAACTTGTCTCATCTGTACAATCTGTACCAGGAACCTGAGCGAAGATGTAAACAGTCTGACCCTCTGTTAACTCATCTCCGGCTGCAAGCATACTACCTGTAGCATCAGGCCCTGTATAGTAATTATTATTTTCGTTTAATGCAGGAAGCACAAAAGCATCACAATCAGAAACATCGTCCATGGCATCTGCAACCGGTATAGCAATAACCGATACCTCGATAGCTGCACGCGGACTCTCACATCCGTTTTCGTTTGACTGACTTACATAGTAAGTAATTGTACCTGTAACAGATGTATCTGGTGTTGGTGCTTCAGTAAGCGCCACTCCGTCTTCAGAATCATACCAGTTAATAGTATATCCTTCAAGTATTTCTGCTGTTAGGGCTGAAGCAACTGCACCTTCACAATAGGTAACATTACTAACAACCGGAGCAGGAATATCAATTCCCGAATAAGTTATTACAAGTGTACTGTTACAGAAAGGTGTAGACCATTCAAAATAATAATCACCCGGAACTGTAAATCCTGTAATTGTAGTTGTATTACTATTAGGATCTTCTATCACAGTTGTTGAAGGGTTATTATCATAAGCTACCCACGTACCTCCACCTATAGCTTCAATATTAGCTATCGGATCAGAACAGTCTATATTAAGCGGGCTTGGTGTAACAATACCCGTGTTAGCATTAAATGTAATGGCATCAAGGAAGTTACCTATTGTTGGATCTCCGGCTGTAGGAACTGATTCAAAAATGAAACGTGTTACATCCTGATCAGCAGGAACAATATAAGTACCTGTATTGTAACTCCAGTCACTCGTACCTGTAGAAACAGGATCTCCTACCGGAAGATAAGGACCTCCCGGAGGCCCTGCTTTAAGCTGACAGGTCTCAACAGCCATACGCCCACGGTGTGCAAAACCATATTCAAAAACAGTTCCGGGAGGTGCAACATAATCCTGGTACACACCTGCTACCTGATTTGCATTAAGCTCTATAAACTGGTTACCACTGTAAGCAGGCACATCGTTAAAGCCATCGCCCCAGTACTCTATCATACCATCTGTAGCTGTTGTTCTCCAACCCGGTACTGCATTTTGATGGAACATAGCCCATCCTCCTAACTCAAATATAGGCTCCTCAAAATCAGAATTGATTGTTGTTACTAAACATTGTGAGGCTCCATTACCATTAGTGTCGGGAGTTGTAATACATAGGTCACTTACATGAAGGGAATTGTTTGGGGTGGTTGAGTTAAGGGAAATCCTTACCTTATATGTAGCACCTACTGTAAGTCCTAACGCATTAATAGCATTGCTTTCACTACAATATAGTGGTTCACCAAGGGCATCACCACAAGCGTCTTCATAAAGAGCAAGTACAAATGGCTGAGCCGACGTGTCACCTACTTCAAAATTACTAAGGGTAATAATATGTGTTGGTTCTCCTGCAACAAAGTCATACCATACATCACCACCGTTAACACCAGCACAAACCGGCTCTGTAGATGCGGTAGCTCCTAAGAATGATACTTCTGTAAAGTCTACACATTCATCTGTCATATTTACTGAAGCCATTACTGCTCCGTCACACTCATCATTCTCAATAGCCGAAATAAAACTAAACGGACCTGTCCATGTACTGTACCCATCGGCATCTCCACAATTAGCTCTTACATAGAATACATATTCTGTAGCCGAATCAAGTCCTGTAACTGTATGAGGGTTTTCTGTTGTTTCCTCTCCCGCATCTGTTGGTGCAGGATATCCTGCAGGAAGTGCCCATACTTCCCATGTGCCCGCATCTCCCATTTCGTCCCAACCAAATGTAGCTGATGAAGAAGTAGTAGCTACCAATTCTATATTTTGCGGTTTTGGACATGTAGGCTCGTCACATGAAACCGTACCTGCAATCACTACCGTACCCTGAGCTCCTAAGCCTGCAGGTTTTGAATATATATCTTCATACTGACTGTAAATAATAAGTCCTTTGTCTACCGGGTTAGAACCCGATGTGTTCCAATACACCTCAATATCAACATCCGGACAAAGCGGGATATCTACCGTTGCCGATGTACCCCAGGTAAAACTGGAGCCTATTACCTGAATCTCTACACCTCCCTGAGAAACTGTCATGGTATTACCCTGCCAGCCTGTTCCGGCTTCGCTTGTCATCTCAAAAGTGAATATACACTGGTCTTCAGGCTCACAAACATTAGTGTGTGAACTTGTAGGCCCTGCCCATTCGGTAAGAGAATCATCTGCACATACATATCTTACATAAAAGTCATAATTTGTAGAAGGATCTAAATCATTAATTGTAACCGAAGTTTCTGTAGTTGGAGTACCAACATCTGTTGCCGATGGTGCCGGCTCGCCAGCCTCTACATAGAAATATTCATATGATCCCGGAACATCATTCCATGATAAATCAACACTTGTAGTCGTTTCATTTGAAACGGTAATACCTACAGGAGCTAAACATAATGGTTCATCACAATCTACAGTTCCTGTATATAATGATGTATTTTGAGAACCTGTACCTGCAGGTTTAGTATAGAAATCCTGATTGAATCCGTTTCTGGCAATAAGCCCCACTTCGTAAGCATAACTACCTCCTGAATTCCAGAAAATTTCGATAGGCATATCATTACACACCTGTACTGTCACCTCAAAAGGTCCTGTACCATTAAAACCCGGTCCTAATACTGCTACCTCAACATCGTTTTGAAGTACACTTATTGTGTTACCGTTCCATCCGTCACCATAACTATCGGTAAGGATAAAAGTATATGTACACTGATCTGCAGCATCACAAACGGTTGTACTAAATACAAAAGGACCAGACCATGTACTAAAAGTACCATCGCCACAATCTGCCCTTACATAATATTCATAATTTGTAGCTGATGCTAAAGGAGTACTGTCAAACTCGGTAGTAACATTATAATCTGTATTCACTGTAGTAGTTATACCAGCTCCTGCCGGTATACCTTCGCCTTCTTCCTGCACTACCACTTCCCATGAAGCAGAACCGTTAGCATCCCAAGTAAGATCGGCAGAGGCCAAGCCCATATTTGAAGCCGATAGCCCTATAGGAGGAGGACAGTTTACCTGTTGTACTGTTAAGGTATAAGGTGTAGACTGTGGTGATGCCCAGGTAGATATAACAATATAATAAGTTGTACCCCCTGTTACAGCAACTGTTGAAAGCGAAAGTGGCTGTGAATTAAAGCCAGTTACTACACCTTCTAAACAGTTATTACCAATATCGGCACAATCATCATAAATAAACATGCCTACATAAGTACCCAAATCATCTAAATCTAAACTTATTACACCGTCTGAAGCAGGTGTATAAGCATATACAACATCGTCTCCGTCTAAATAACTAGATGTAGAACCACAACCTGAAGCACCTGCTGAACCACTGTAATCATCTCCATAATTAGAGGTATTATCTGTAACAGAATATGGCAGCGAGGTAATTTCAATTGGAGCAGCACAGGTATCACCTAAACCTACAGTAGTAAAAAAGAAAGGTCCTGCCCAGTCGCTCTCGTTTACATCTTCCTCACAAATTGTTTTTACATAAAACTTATAATCAGTATTTTCGGTAAGAAGTGTTGCATTATATTCTGCAGTTCCGGTAACCGATACACCTGTACCTGTAGGAGCATCTGCCGTAGGAAGCACTTCTACTTCCCATTCACTGGCAAGACCACCGTCCCAAGACAGGTCGGCTGTTTCTGTTCCAACATTATTTGCTGCAAGAGCTGTTGGAGCAACGCATTCTTCTGTAACCGAAACATTATCTACCAACCATCGGTCGGCATCATCACCTTCCATTACAAATGCTATGTAAACATTTGTTGCGGCAGCAAAACCGGAAAGCGAAACCACTATTTCGTTATATTCCTGCTGAGTTGGATTTATTTCCAATTCAGTCCATTCTTCAACCTGAGTATATGCAGATAAATTTGAAGGATCTGCATCTGTAGAGACCATTATGCGATATATGCTACCGTCGTCTCCGTTAATGCTTAACCTTGAGAAAAATCGTAATTGTGCATTAACCGGTAGTGATACCAGTGGTGTAACCAGCCAGTCTTGTGCCGGTATATCTCCAATTGCATTTTCTTTATCAATAAAGGCTGCATAATCCCCTTCGTAAGAAGGTAATACAGTATTACCTAATGTACTTCTCTTCCATGCCTGTACAGGCCCAACTCCATTATTGTAAATATTCCAGCCTGTAGGTGGCCAGACAGAGGTGTCTTCAAACCCTTCCTGAGCCAACTGCGAATAACCGCTCATAGCTGTAAAGAGCATGAAAAGCATGAATAAATTTCCTGCTATCTTTTTCATAAGATTTTATAGTTTGTAGTTAATTATGTGCATTATAGTTTTCATTTCCAAAAATGAAATATTACTGTGCTACAGCCCCTTCAGGTAAAATAACCTGAAGGGAAACTGAATTACACAGTTATAGTTTAGTTAGGGTTTAGTTCTTAAGTATTTTAGTTGTAGCTGTAGTACTGTTATCAAAACTTACTTTTACAACATAGTAGCCCGACTGAAGATCCTGTAAGTTAACCTCGTTTGAAGCAGCAGTATAAACTTCCTGCCCCAGCATGTTGTATACTTTTACCTCGTTAACATTACTGTTCGCGTTAATGTATAATGTTGATGATACCGGGTTAGGATATACCGTAAATGTAGTAGCATTAAAATCAATTGTACCAAGTGCTTCAATGTTAACAACCACTTCCAGTTCACCGTAAACATCGGTATTATCTACAGATGTAGCTCTTACGGTAGCAGTACCGTTAGCTAAAGCCGTTACAAGACCATTATCATCTACAGAAACAAAATCAGTACCTGCTTCTACAGTCCAGGTAACATCGGTAACTGTAGCATCTTCCGGAGTTATTACCGCTAAAAGCTGCAGGGTTCCGTTTTCTGTAGTAATAGTAGCTTCTGCATCATTTTCAACAACAACTTCAACAGCTGTTACATCAATGTTTTGGTTAGAAATTATAATTTCAATTTCGTCATATACTGTTTCATCCGAAGAAAGTGTGGCTCTCACTACTACAGTACCATCTGCAACAGCAGTTACAAGTCCGTTTTCGTCAACAGTAGCATATTCTGCTCCCTGCTCTACAGTCCAAACCACAGTCTCCTCTTCCGGAGTAACAGCAGCTTCTAACTGAAGCGTGCCTTCGTTTACAGTAATTTCAGGAAGTACTTCATCCTGAGTAGTGATTACTACAGAAGGCTCTACAGTAACCGATTGTGTTTCACAAATACTAATTGCAATTACAGCAGTAGTTGCTGCCGGGTTTGTAGATGTTTCTTTAGTGAATTCTATAGAGCTGATAAGCTTATTATGGTTCTCTTCATCAAGAGTAAATTCTGTTTGGAAAAGCTGGGTTTGTGTAAGCCCGCTAAAACTGTTTAATGGTGCCCAACCTGCTGTAGTGATAACCGATATCCTACCTATGCTCCCCATTGCAACCGTAGAGGCATCAGGACTTGTAGACCACCAGTCGGTAGCATTTTGGTTAGCAAATATTTGTGAAGTACCATCGGTAAAATTAACCTGAACATCAACATTGTTAGTATTTTCGGCACTTACCCAGGCAATATATACTTTCTCAGCTTTTTTCTGCTCTGTAAGTTCAAGTGTTCCTGTATTACTTGTAGTGTTTCTTAGTACAAGTCCGTTATTCTCGTTATAAGAAGCCAATTGATAGGTTAAACCTTCTGTAGCACTGCTTGATATTAACCCATCATTTGGAAATCCTCCACCATAAGCAGCAGCACTTGCTCCCGAACTATGAGGATTTGTAGGAACAAAATCCTGAGCATAAAATGCATTAGCACCATCTACAGGGTGTGTAGTTTTATCGTTAGCGTCTCCACCTGTACCTTCGGCAACCACATCGTGGTTAAACCCTGTTAATGAAAGTGGAGTGAATACACACTCTCCTGAAGTAACAACTTCTGTAGCTGTTACACTTACTGCAAGTACAGACATACGGATTTCGCTAGCCCATTCAGCAGTACTGTCACCATTAAAAGTAAAAGTGATACCGGTAATTGTTTTTTCCTGATTTGCTTCGTCTATAGCTAAAGCTATTTCATAAAGCCTTGGGTTTGTAGCATCACCTTCAAGGTTGTTGTTACTTGTATTTATCCTTCCTATACCCTGTATAGCAGTCCCGGTACCATTGTACCAGTCGTTTACAGTAAGTGAAGCAGTTTGACTGGATGCATCGCTAAAGTTTACAGTAGCCGTAAACGGTAGTGTTTGCATACCACCACCTGCACAAGCTGCAAGAAAATATACATCGGTTACATTTTGAGCTAAGAATTCGAGTGTACCTGTGTTAGTACCTGTACCTATATAATCAGGTGTAAGGAATAGCGCATTATTGCCCGAGTAATCTGCAAGCTGGAAAATAACATCAGTGGTAGTGGCACTGTTTATAACTCCATCTGCAGGTAAACCGTAAGTAGGGAAAGTAGCTCCGGATGTAGCCTGGAAATCTAATGATACCAATGCACGCGTATTGGTTTGATCAAAGCTCATATCTGTACTTTCGGATGCGTTACCTACTCCATTTGCAATAATGTCTTGGTTAAATCCTGAAGTAATTGTTACAGCTTGGTTATATGTAGCAGCGGCCTCACCCACAACTAAAGTATAGTCATGGTAGTTACCATTACCCTCCCTAACAAAAGTAGCACATGCCTGACCTTCACCTACCGGAGGGTTATCTGCATTATCTCCCCATATACCTACTACTCTCATTCGGTATGTACCTGTAGTAACATCTGTAGGAATATCAAAAGTTGATGTAACTGTCTCAATAGCTGTAACCCATTCAGGATGACCTGCAAAAAGCATCTCGTTAGTATCATCAAAATCTCCATCCTGATTAAAATCAGCATATATAGCAAACGACATCCAATTTCCTATAGTAATAGAAAAATCTACCGTTTCTCCCGGTGCATGTGTAGTACTTAAAGAAAGATAATCAAAAGTTGTACAGCCAGCACTTGTAACATCGTTACTAATATCACCTATTATAACATTTCTAAGTTTGTAATTATCACAACTTAGGTTTGCTGTTGATGTAAACTGAGGTGTACAATACTCCTGAGCAGAAGCCTGCCCGGCAACAAGTAAGAACAATCCCACTAGTGACGGGATATAATTCTTCCTTAAAAAGTGTGAGGCCATGTGCATGGTGCGCACAGCATCTTTTCTAGTAAAGTTGATTTTCATAATGATTTGGTATTTGGTTATTTTGGCTGTAAAATTAAAACTATTTAGACTGAATAAAAATAATATTCATCCCCGCTAAATAGTTTTAACACTGATTAGTTTTTAACTATCTTTCTTACAGCAGTTTGGTTATTGGTAAATTGTATTTTTACAATGTACATACCGCTTTGAAGTGAAGAAAGGTCTAGTGTTGACGCTTTAGATTCAAATACGGTTTGTCCGGTTACTGATGTTATAATAACATTCACAACATCAGTTTCCTGTACGTTAATATTTAATATGTTAGTCACAGGATTTGGTGTAAGACTAAAGTCCATAGTAGTGAAGTCTTCAGTATCTAGTGTCATACTGAATCCCTGCAGGTATACAGACATTGGGAATTCCCCTTGGTCGCCATTAAACACAGCGTCGGGAACATCAATTTTAAAAGAGTGCTCACCGGCTGTCAAATCGCCAAGTTCGATAACACGAATCGGAATTTTATCACCAGGACACCAGTTACTAAATGAAGCCCATTGTGCAGCTGTCATAGGACTGTTACCATAAATCCCGTTAGGTTGTGTATTATAATCTCTAAAAGGCTCACAAGATAATCCGCCAGGTTTATAACTAAGCACCTGCTCACCATCTAAATAAATATAGTGCCACCTTCTTACGTACTCCTCTCCTCCTGAGTTAGCTCCGTGATTTGAAGTGATAAGATAAAAATGCGCATTTGGAACATCTTCCTCAAGCGTAAAGTTTATAGTTCTCACAGTTTCGCCAAGTTCATCTGTACCATCAAGGGTATAATCCCTTAAAGCATACTTAAATGAAAGTGGTAAAAAGAAATTATCACCATACTCCACGCTTGTGTCAACATCAGTCACAAACTCAAGTGTACCATAAAATACATCGCTTCTACCGGCACAACCCGTAACCTGCTCGTTAGCAGCATAAGGAACTCCAAATAATTCAAGTTCAATCCATAAATCGTAATCGGCTAAAACGGCCGGGTCCTGAAAAATTTGTGCTACATTATCCATTTCAAATGAATAAGGCACCTCATCTGGCTGAATATTCTTGTTCATAAACGGAGTGATGTAACGACCAAGCTCAACACGTTCAACCTCTCCGTAAGCATATGATTCCTGATCTTTTGGAACCAATGCAAGGTTAACATTGCCTATCCTGTCATAATTATCACACGCTGCTTTAATAACAATGTTCATAGTTAGCGTATTTCCAAAAAGTGCTAACTCATCATTAGTAAGTTTACGTGTAAAGCAGGAGTTGCTTAAACGAAACACTCCTGCAGGTACAGGCTCATCTACGGTCGCTGCATAACCGTCATAAAAGAGTACCTCATCAAACACAGTAATAGTTTGCTGTGCATTCATTTTTGACGCTCCCGTTAAAAGGAAACCAACCATCAAAAATTTAAAAATACTTTTGAAACCGGAAATAGATAAATAAGTATTTCCAGGAAACGTAGTTTTACTCATAGTTAAAATAAAGTTTAAAAAAATGTTAATGATGTAAACCTCACATTTTTTAAACTTTAACGGTATAACTATTGTTTCAAATGCTGTAACAATTGTTTCAACCCGCGTTTTTTTGAATATATTCCGTTGGTGTTAAGGAATATACCTCTTTAAAGCACTTTGTAAAGTAAGAAGGGCTACCAAACCCTGTTTTATAGGCAACTTCAGATATATTGTAATTTTCATGTAGTAGTGAAACAGCTTTTTTAAGTCGGTACACCTTTACAATTTCACCCGTACTCATGTTAGTAAGTGATTTAATTTTTCGGTGTAAACTCGTTCTGCTCATATTTAATGATGAAGCAAGCTCTTCCACGCTAAAGGTTTCATCGTCCAGCCTGCTGTCTATAATATCATACATTTTTTGCAGGAACGGATCTTCTGCTACAATAATTTCCTGTTCGGTTTCCTTAGGCAGTAATTGTAGTTGATTATATAAAAAGTTGCGTTGTTTGTTTTGAAGTTCAAGCCTATTTTCTATACGCAGTAATAGCTCTGATATGTTAAAGGGTTTGGTAATATAATCATCTGCACCATAAGACAGTCCTTCTAACTTACTTCCTAAATCTGATTTTGCAGTAAGGAGTATAGCCGGAATATGACTGGTGTTAATATCTGATTTTAAATATTTACACATTTCAAAGCCATCCATTCCCTCCATTAGTACATCACTTAATATCAAATCGGGCATAATACTCAGTGCCAAATCTATCCCTACGCGCCCGTCTAAAGCGTGATAAACAGTATAGTGAGGCTTAAGGCTCCCTTCTATAAATGCTGCCAGTTCCTTATTATCTTCTACCAGTAATATAACAGGTTTATCAGACGACACCTCTGTATTTTCATCTTCAACCACGTGAAGTTCAGGTTTAGGTATTGTTGCTTCAGTGGCCCTTTTATACGGAAGTAAAACCGTAAACAATGTACCATGATCCTTTTGGTCATCACTACTGGTAAAGGTTATTGTGCCGTCCTGCAGTTCAACCAATTCTTTCACTAATGATAACCCTATACCCGTACCTATCTCTTTCTTCTCTCCATCAATATGATAAAACCTATCGAAAATATTAGACTGCTCTTCTTTTGGAATTCCCCTACCGGTATCCTTTACTTCAAGAATTATTCCGCTATCGGTCTCAGTTAGTCGTACAAATACCTTATCACCTATATAACTATATTTTAGGGCATTTGAAAGAAGGTTATAGAGTATTCTTTCCAGTATATCGGGCGCAAAAAAGTATTCGGCAGTTTGTGGCCCTTCAAAAACAACTTCATTATTTTTAGCCGATGCCTCCTCACTAAATACATTAATTACCTGTTTAACAGCAGTAACAATATCACCCCATAACATATAAGGCTTTAAGGCTCCTGCTTCGAGTTTGGCAATGTCCAGTAACTGATTAGTAAGGTTTAAAAGGCTATTGGCATTTTTACTTATAATAGATAATAGCTGTTCCTGTTGTTCCTTATTATCAATTGTTTTTAATTGTTCTGCCGGTCCCATAATAAGTGTAAGCGGAGTTCTTAACTCATGGGTTATATTTGAGAAGAAACGGCTTTTTACCTCGTCCATTTCTCTTAGCTGCTGAGTTTCTTTCTGTTTAAGTAGTATCTCATTTTTGACCAGTCCCTGTTTTATACTGTAACTAATAAAAAATACGGTTAATGCTACCGCTCCAATAATGTATAGTGTAAATGCCCACCATGTTTTCCACCAAGGAGGAGAAATACTAATGGCTATGGCTTTAATTTTAGTACTCCATTTTCCGGTTGTATTGGTAGCATTCACCTCAAACTGATAATTTCCGGGAGGTACTTTTGTATAAATAGCTTCTCTTTTTTTACCTGCCACTATCCAGTCATTATCGTACCCTTTTAACCTGTAGCGGTATCGTATATCCTGTGGTTGGTTAAACTCAAGCGCTGCATATTCTACAGATAGTGTATTTTGATTATAAGGTAAATCAATACTGGTAATAGTATTCTCGGCTTTGGCACTCTCTCCTGTAAAAGGTTCGTTATTAATTTTAATACCCGTTATAGCAGTATTGGGGTTGTATAAATCATTTGTTATAGATAATGGGTTAAACACCACCCCGCTCTCTATTCCTCCAAACGCTATTTTACCATCAGGGAATGAAAACTGATGGAATCTGTTAAACTCATAACATGGTAATCCATGACGTTCTGTAAACGTTCTTACCTCTAGCGATTTTGGGTCAAACCTACACAGGCCTTTATTGGTTCCCATCCATACATACCCTTCACTATCAGTTAAAACCGAATAGATTATGTTATCGGGAAATCCGTCTTCAACCGAGTACAGTTTAGTTTTATAGGTATTATTATCAAAACTTAAAAGCCCTTGTGACGTTGCAATCCAAAAAAGGTTAGCCTGTTTCCTGTCGGGCATAATACCATACAGTTTATTTACAGGTAGCGAATTGGGCTCACCTTTAGCAAAATGTTTAATGCTGCCTTTTTTAACATCAATATGTAGCAGTCCGTTATATTCGGTTGTTACCCATAATTTGTTATCTCTTGCCAATATGCCAGTTGGGTTAACTATAAAACCTAATTTATTTTTAACCTGTTGGGTTTTAAATAGCTTATCCCAGCCAGACATATCTTCCTTACAGCCGTAAATGTTATTATCTTCATCTATAACAATAAGCCTGTTATCATTAGAGAGCGTTATGCCTTTTATTGGTCTGAATTCTCCATACACCTCCGTTGGAAGCACTGGAAGTTTTTGCGGTTTTTTGTCAGAATCATCAAAATATCCCACCGTTCTGTTAATAGCAATCCAGGTTATCCCTCTTTTACTATCGTGTACCGATCGTAAATAATAAGCCGGAGGTAAAAGTCCTCTATCGTTAGCATTTATATTAAAAAAGTGGTAAACCGATATTCCCAGTTCTTTTTCAAGCAGATCTACGGCAAAATCTTTCTTATACTTAAAAACCTCAAAGTCTATTTGGAAATCTATTTGATACACTCCCCCTGTATTGGCCCCAAGCCATAAAAGCCCTGCCCCGTCTACTAACAGAGCCTGAGTATCCCTGTCATTTATAACATCTATATAAGTGCTTTTTTCAATACCCTGTTTATCATCATAACTGTATATTGTTTTGTTTATCTGAAAATATACTTTACCGTCGGGCGCTTCGGTAAGTAGCTTCCCGTTAAAGGTGGCTTTCTCAGGCAAATCCAGCTTACTGTATGTTTTTTTAGCAGGATTAAAAAAATATAAATTATTTTTATCAAGCCATATCAGATCACCGTTTTTCCTTTCGGTAAGTCGTGGAATTTCTTCCCCAAAATCAAAATTATTATCAAAATCTGCCTCAAATGGAAACGCAAAACGGTCAAACTTTTTTTGTGAAGCATTGTATAAGCTTAACCCTTTGTAGGTTAGTACCCACATATTTTTTTTACTGTCTTCCATTAAAGTTAAAACAGTAGTATCCTTAAATTCATAATGGGATACTTTTATGTTTTCCTGACCTTTTTCAGGCAGCATAAAGTTAAATACCGTATTATTTTTCCCTGCAAACCAAAAAGAACAGTCAGATGCTACCTGCCATCCTCTCCTGTATATTTCCAGTTTATTATTGTCCAGAAAATCGGTTGTAAGGATATGGTTTATTTTATGACTTGCCATATCAAACACATCTATGGCACCACTATCATACCTAAGCCATAAATTATTGTGCTTGTCTTTTATGGACTGGGTAATAAAATTAGACGAAATGGATGTGGTATCATTAGGTTTATTCTGAAAGATTTTAAACTGATGCCCGTCATACCTTGCCAATCCATTATGGGTACTTACCCAGATAAACCCATCGCTATCTTCAACTATACCTGACACAAACGACTGAGGCAAACCGTCTGCCACAGAAATATGCCTTATATTCTGGGAAAACAGTATACACGGAAATAATAAAAACAGGGGTACTATTTTCTTTATTAACTCTTTCAAAGCGGGTAATTTTTAAGGTATGGCTTATATAAATCTCATCCGCAAGATAGTTAATTAAATGTTAAGGATTTAAAACTTTACTAATATCAGCGTGGTTTATACGGCTTTTTAACAAGAAGTAAAAAAAAATATGTTTTAGTAACAAAATGTATAATAATTATACATAAAAAAAGGGAGCCGAAGCTCCCTTACCAAATCAACCAACCTGCCTTAAATTAATTTAAGGCTGAACCTTCTCTTATTTCTTCACTGGCAAGTTTAACCAGCTTGTCATTTACTTTTAAACTATCACTATAAATCTCTACCTTATCACCTTCGGTTCTTCCTTTTTTTACAGCAATCCTGTGGGCTTTCCCATTAACCGATTTCACCACAAAAGTTCCTTCACTGTAAGTTACTACTGCCGACTTAGAAACCACAAACGTACTGTCCGCAGATTTTAAAGGCAGGGTTACTTCGGCAACCATACCCGGTAATAGTAAAGTATTATTTTCAATATCCATCTCTACCCTTTCAGATCGTAGTCTTGCATCCAGTGCGCCCGACATCCTTGCAATTTTTGCCTTAAACGTTTGGTTAGGTAGTGATCTTACTGTAAAACTTATACTGTCACCATGTTTAAGGTAAGCCGCATACGTCTCGGGTACTGCTACCGAAAGTCGGAGTTTTTTATCGTCCTGTACGGTTAGTAACGGTAGTTCTGATCCTTTACCTGCTGGCCCCACATAAGCGCCGGTATTAATGTTACGGGCTGTTACCACTCCGTCAAACGGTGCTCTTATCTGTAAATAGCTCTGCATTATCTGTACTTCCTTATAGGCGGCTTTTGCCGCCTGAAGTTTAGCATAGTCAGAATTTTTGCGTGACAGTGCCACCTCAAGATCATTTTTAGAAATAGTACCTTCTACCTTACTAGTTTCCAAAAAGCGGTTATAAGTGCTGTTACTAGCCGTATATACTGCTTCCTGACTATGTAATTGTGATTCGGCAGCAGCCAGTTGCGAACTAATCTCAGGCGCTTCAAGATCAATAAGAAGTTGCCCTTTTTTCACTTTGCTCCCTATATCTACTCTAAGTTCTTTTACATAACTGCTCACTTTAGCATATAGGTCTACATATTGAAAGCCAGTCATTTCTGCCGGAATGGAAACACTTGAAGAAAGTATTTCTTTTTGCAGATTAAATGTTTCTAAAACAGGAGCCTTGCTTTCTGTAACGGCTTCCTTATCTGTTTTTCCGCAGCCTGCCATCAATAAGAGCAAACCCGGTAATAGTATGGTGTTTTTAACTGAATATCTTTTCATATTATCTTTCTGATGGTGATACATAAAACTTACTTTCTTCATCCTCCGGATCCAGTGATACCGACTGGGTACTTGCCTTACCCTGTGCCCAGGCAAATATTAACGGAAGGATTACCAGTACTGTAAAAGTTGAGAACATTAGTCCGCCAATTACAGCCCTGCCCAGCGGAGAAACCTGCTCACCGCTTTCCCCATGTCCTATAGCCATTGGTAACATACCGGCTATCATGGCCACACTGGTCATAATAATAGGCCTTAAACGTATGGATGCTGCCTCTCTTGCTGCCTGTAGCGCATTACCGCTAACCATGCGTAGCTGCTCGGCATTAGTTACCAGGAGTACCGCATTGGCAATAGATACACCAACCGACATAATTATACCCATATACGACTGTAGGTTAAGTGTAGATCCTGTTGCCAATAGCAGTAATAATGCTCCCAGTACTACCGCAGGTACTGTTGTAAGCACAACAAGCGAAACTTTAAACGACTGGAAGTTTGCCGCAAGCATAAGGAAGATAACCACAATGGCTACCAGTAATCCTACCCTAAGGCTATCCATAGTTTCACTTAGTACTTTACTAAGCCCTATCGGTTCTATAAAGAGTCCTCTTGGCAATTCGCCAAGAGAAGCGATAATCTTATTCACTTCGCCTGAGGCCGTACCCAAGTCGGTATGGTCTATATTGGCAGTGATAGATATGTAAGGCATAGCCCCAACGTTATCATTCTCACCATGTGTTTCGCTTTCCGTAATAGTAGCCACATCGCTAAGTACAGGCCTTGCCGAATTTCGTAATACTGGAATTTCTGAAATATCCTGCTTTGTGTTCATTTTATCTAAAGGTACCTGTACCTGTACACTGTAAGCCAGTCCGGCTTTTTCATCAATCCAGGTGTTCTTTTCGGTGTAACGCGATGAAGATGTTGATGCAATAAGTGAACGCGAAATATCACTCATATCAACCCCAAGCTGTGCCGCCTTAACCCTGTCTATATTAATATCCAGTGCCGGATAGTGAATAGACTGTGCTATCTGTACATCCCTAAAATATTCCACATCACGCATTTTTGCCATTATCTTTTCGGCATACTCCTCATTGCGTTTTTTGTCTTTACCTGCCAGCCTTATTTCTATTGGTGTAGGCGATCCCTGGCTCAATACCTTATCGGTAAGTTCTATTGGTTCGAAAGACACTCTCATATCGGGCACAGCCTTTTTGATTCTCGCCCTAAGTTCATCTTTAAAGTCATCCATATCGGCATGGTAATCTTTAAGTGATACCTGTAATACTGCCTCATGCGGACCAGCCATAAAAAGATAGATTGGATTTACCGAGAATAACGAAGGGTGTGTACCAACATACATAGATGAGATACCTATATGTTCCTGCCCTACCATGTTTTCCACTTCGTGGAGTACGGTAATAGCTTTCTCTTCGGTTCGTTCTAATCGTGTACCATCAGGAGCACGAAGCCTTAACTGGAACTGTGTAGAGTTTACTTTAGGAAATACATCCTGACCTATTACCCCCAGTATCATAACTGCTATAGCCGTTACCCCAACCAGATAGCCAATACCAATGGCTTTTCTCTTTGGCATAAGCCTGTCAATAAGCTTCATAAAGCCCATCCTGAATTTTTCAAAACGGCTTATTTTTCCGTTATCGTTATAATCTTCTCGTTCAGAGTACGCCTGCTTCTCAACAGCAGCTTCTTTCTCATTATGCGAATGTGCATGATTGTGTTTTGCATGTCCGCCTTCTTTCATTAACCAGTTGGCCATAACAGGTACAAAGGTTTGTGATAAAAGGAATGAGGTTATCATGGAGAACCCAATTGCCAGTGCAAGCGGTAAAAATAATGCTCCCGGTATACCCATCATGGTAAATGCCGGAGCAAATACCGATAGTATACAAAGTAATATCAATAACTTAGGCAAGGCTATTTCCTTACAGGCATCCCAAATGGCGAGGGCCTTGGGTTTACCCATATCGAGGTGTTGGTGAATATTCTCAATGGTTACGGTACTCTCATCCACCAAAATACCTATGGCAAGTGCCAGTCCGCTAAGGGACATAAGGTTAATGGTTTGCCCAAACAGTTTCAGGAAGAAAACACCCGATATGATTGATATTGGAATTGTAAGGATTACAATAAGTGCCGCACGCCTGTCACCAAGGAAAAGGATAACCATAAGCCCGGTAAGTACTGCCCCTATAACCCCTTCGGTAATAAGACTCTTAACAGAGTTGATAACATATACCGACTGGTCAAACTCATAACTTACCTTAACATCTTCCGGTAGGGTACTTTGTATTTTTGGCAGTGCCTTTTTAAGGTTTTTAACTACCTCCCATGTAGAGGCATCTCCTGCTTTCGCAATGTTTATGTAAACCGATCTTTTTCCGTTTACCAGTGCGTAACCTGTAGTAACATCAGCTCCGTCTTTTACGGTGGCCACATCGCCAAGGTACAGATTTTGAACTCCGCCCTTAAACAGGGGGATTTTTTCAAAATCCTTTATATCCTTTATGGTATTATTTGTTGGGGTCAAATAATTTATATCGCCTACCCTTACATTACCCGGAGGTGCTGTTTGGTTGTTTAGCCTTATGGCTTCAACAACCTGATCTGGGGTAAGGTTGTGAGCACGAAGCTGTGCAGGGTCTACATTAATCTCAATTGTCCTTGGGCTACCCCCGAAAGGTGCCGGAGACAATAATCCCGGAATTGAGGTAAACGATGAACGTACGTATACGTTTGCCAAATCCTGAAGTTCATTATTACTACGTTCCTTACTACTCAATACCAACTGCCCGATAGGTAGTGTAGACGAGTCAAAACGGATAACAAACGGCGGTTGAGATCCCGGTGGGAAAATAGCCTGTATCCTGTTTGCCAGTGCACTTAATTCGGCTGCCGCCTGTGCCATATTGGTATCTTCATAATAGCTTACTTTCATTAGAGTAAGCCCCTGAAGGTTTTTGGTTTCAATGGACTTTACGCCATTGGCAAACAACATTATATTGATATAGTTTTTTGCAAAGTAAGATTCCATCTGGTCTGGCGTATAACCTGCAAACGGGTGTGCCAGATAAAGTACCGGCATGTTCATTTTTGGCAGGATATCCACCTTAACCGTTCTCACTGCTCCAATACCGAAAAAGAACAATCCGGCAACGAGTACGAGTATGGATATGGGTTTGCGAAGTGCAAATCGGATTAAATTCATTATCTGATGCTGTTAGAATTCGTTAATAAAAAGATTGAAGTCGCCTGTTGCGGCTGCTTTCATCAGCAGGGCCTGCCACACATTTGTATAAATCACATCTCTGTCGGTCTCTGCCCTGTTTAGTGTATACAGTGCCTGTGTTACATCAACAAGGTTAGTAAGTCCGTTATTGTAAAGAGCTGTACGCTGATTGTACGCCTGCTGTGCGGCATTTACCTGTTGTGGAGCCTCATCATAATTTTGCAGGGCATAATCTATACGGGTATTGGCAGCATCAATCTGGGTTTTGAGTTCATTGCTTATGGCATTGTATTCTTGCTGTAGTCCCTGTGCTATGAGCTTTTGGGCAGCCACTTTTTTAGAAGAACGGGCTATAGTGGTGAGATTCCACGTAACTCCTACCCCCAGCAGGTAATTACTCCTAACGGGGTCTATACCATCAAAATAATTTTTGGTATAGGAGTTTTGATTTGTGGCATAGTCAGCATTAAAGCCCGAACCTCGTGACTGAAAAACACCAAACAATGAAAAAGTAGGATAGTATTCTTTTTTATATAAACTAAGTTGGCTTTTGCTTACCTCAATCCTGCTCCTGTAAAATTCCAGTATAGGATTAAGGCTGTCGCTTTGCACCTCGGCAGTTAAAAGTCCGCCCGGCACTTTAGTGACAAATGTGGTATCAATATCAAAATCCCTTGCCTCAATACCCATGTAGTTTGCCAGCTCATTATTTTGAATTTTTAGCTGTTGCTTAATTTGGTTTAAAGCAATTTTTGCTCTCGAAACCTCGGCTGCCGCAAGGGTCGAATCTACCCCCGGTAACAGTCCGTTCTTAACACGTACCGCTGCATTATGGTGAACCACCTCAGCGCGTTCAAGATTTTTTTGCTGTGAAATCATAAGCCTGTGGCTTGCCAAAAGGTTTAAATAAGCCGCTGCAATTTTTATCTTATGGTTAAATTTTTCCTGTTCATAGTCTTTTTGGTAACGTTCGGCATCGGCTTTAGCGATTTTAATACGTTGCTTGGCCCTACCGAAAGTGAAAAAGTCCCAGTTCACATTTACAAGGTATAGCGCACCAAAGGCAGCGTTCCAATTTTGTTCGGCAAGCGGAAGCCCAGATGAGGCTACCCCGAGTCCGCCAAAACCATATAGCGGACCATTTTGACCATTAACGGTACCATAGTCCTGCTGTGCCGCAAAGATTAGATTAGGCAGGTAATCCCTTTTAGCCTGTTTTACCGTTTGCTGTGCAGCATCGCTGTAGTTTTGTTTGGCTTGAATAATACCGTAGTTAGACATTCCTGTCTCTATTGCATCCTTAAGAGTGAGGGTTTGCGAATTTCCCCCTACTGAATAAAGAAGCAATAACAAGATAATTTTCCTGAAATACATTTAAAAGAATAGTTAAGTAAGGATTATTAAAAGAAATTGATTAATGCAGCACAAATGTATAATGGGCATTTGGGCATTTGCCGTTTTAAATGACGAATTGAATTCGTCATGCGTTTAAGTGTATATTTAAGTATAAGTGCTTACTTTGCAGTAAAATGTAGATTAATGAACAAGTATATAAAAAGCATTTTGGAGAAAAAATGGTGGCAGGAGCTGTTTATCCTAGTTTTCTCCTTTGTTCTTTTTACTCTTAACGACTGGATATTAATTAAGTCATGGCGCGGTGTATGGTCGGGTTGTGCTTACTTCCTGTTGTTATATTCGCACGCGCAGCTAAACAGGTTTTTCCTGCTTCCTATACTTTTAAAAAAGCACAAGCCATTATTGTATATCGTTTCCAGTTTGGCTTTACTTTCGGTATTCTCACTATTTCTCTATGAGGTTGCTACTTTATGGATTTATAAAAACTGTTTTCTGTATAAGACTTCCGAACAGAAAAGCTACATCTTTCAGGCCGCTACACTGGTAGCTACCTTAATTTGTATACTATCGGTTACCCTTATACTCAAGTTTTACCGCGACAGTAAAAAACTGGATAACGAAAAACTGCTTTATAACAGGGCTCAGCTTAACTCCCTTAAGGAGCAACTTAACCCCCACTTTCTTTTCAATACGTTTAATACATTGTATGGCATAAGCATGCAATTCCCTGAACGCACACCCGAACTTATTATGCACGTTTCACAGTTAATGCGCTATCAGTTAGAAAGCCATGAAACACAATGTGTACCACTGGAAGACGAGGTTAATTTTGTAAGCAGTTATGTAGAGTTGGAAAAAGAACGATTGGGCTACCGTTGTAACATTACACTAAACACATCCATAGATCTTGAGAATACCTATAAAATTCCGCCGATGCTTCTTATCTGTTTTATTGAGAATGCATTTAAGCACGGAACCTGTACAGCCGAAAACTGTTTTGTGGATATTGATATAAACGTGAATAGCGACAGGCTGGAGTTTATGGTTAAAAACTCTATTCCTACAAAGAAAAAGAAAATCGTTTCTACAAAAATAGGTCTTAAAAATACCAAGGAACGCCTTAAATTACTTTATGGTAACGACCACGAACTGACTATTGAGGAAAACGGCACCTACACCGTTACCCTTAAAGTTAAACTGAAAAGATTATGACAAAGGCGGTAAGATGCATAATTGTAGATGATGAGCCTGCCGCACATTATGTGCTTAGCAATTATATAAAACAAAACCCATCGCTGGAACTGGTATTTGAAGCCTATAATGGTGAAGACACTTTAGAATATTTAAAGGAAAACGATGCGGATTTGATGTTTCTGGATATTGATATGCCCGATATTACCGGACTGGAACTGCTACAAAAACTACAGCATCCTCCAAAAACCATACTTACTACCGCATATAGTGAATTTGCGTTGGAAAGCTATGAATATGGTGTTTTGGACTACCTGCTTAAACCGGTTTATTATCCGCGTTTTGTAAAGGCTATAAACCGATTTTTTGAAAACGGAGAACCACAGGGAAAACAATCTACCGAAGTTTTACCTGATAATATCAGCGTTAAGGTAGACAGTGACAATATTGACATTCCTATTGATACCATATTGTATACCCAAAGCTACGGTAACTATGTAAAAATAGTAACTTCAAAACGAAACTTCATAGCTACCATAACCACCGCGGATCTTGAAAGAAGTCTGCCTTCAGAACTTTTTATGAGAGCTCACAAATCCTACATCATCGCCATTAATAAGGTAGATGAAATGAATAAGGATTATGTAGTTATAAAACGCACTCCAATCCCCATTGGAATAACCTATAAGCGCGAAATAACCGACAGACTTAAAGACATAAATAACAATAACTAAAAAAACTACTTACTTAGTAAGTAGTTTTTTTATCTAAGCCATATTGAATTAATAAAACCAATTTTATCTTAACATATCTTTACTTAGATTATTAAGTATTGTTTCATCAAACCCCGGAATAGCCGTTTTTAAAGCTTTAACAGGATTATTAGTAAACAGAATAGCATTTTGGGCATCGGCTTCAAGCCATTTGAAAAACTGCTCATCTACTGATTTCATATATTTTAAAAAAGCATTGAGCTTTTGCTTATTCTCCTCTCCCTGTGTACCATAATCTTCGGCAGTGGGAATAGTATCTCCCATTGGTTTAAAACCAATATGTACAATTTCTTTATTGTTTCCCGAAGAAGCTACCGATGTTTTTAATTGTACTGTTCTTTCATTAGTATCCATAATTTGTTTATTTAGTTATTTTAATAAAAGGATCCCAGTAATAATACCCCAAAGGATTATTATCCCTATCCAAAATCATAAAGTAAAAAGTATAGGTTATTTCCCCTTCACTTAAGGAGGTTGAAGACCAAAAATAATTTTCCACTTCCTGAGTTTTTGGTACTGTAGGGTTACTCATATCAGGTAACGGAACCTGTACTTTGGCCAATAACGGTACCGGTGTGGATATTATAGGATCGCCGTTTTTTAATTCAAATTTGTATAATAAGCTATAATAAGAACTGTTCATTGAGAGTGTTGTAGACCGCCACCTGATTTCATCAAGTGTTTTAATATTAATTTTCAGTTCTTTAGAAGCCTGTCCGAAATCTACATACTGAGAATCGGTTACAAGATAAATTAAAGGTTCCGGGACTACAGTAGGGTTATCAGCAGTACCTTTTGGATACTGCTGAACTAAAGTTTCTGCATCCACAATCATTAGAATATCAACAATACCCTGATTATCATTTACTGCCTTAGCACCCATAATTTATAAGGTATTAATCTGTTATCTGGATATACGGATCCCACCAGTAATATCCCTGAACATTACCCGACCTGTCTACAATCATAAAGTTAAAATGGTAGATAACATTACCCGGATTTAAAACGGTAGAGTTCCAGAAATAAGTTTCTATTGTTTGGGTTTTCGGTACTGTTGGGTTAGACGGATCTGGTAAAGGAACCTGATCTTCCGCAAGTAAAGGTATAGGTGGTGAAATTAAATCTCCTCCTGAGGTCGCCACAAACTTGTATAATAATGCCGAATATACCGCATTAAGAGATAAAGATGTTTCCCTCCACCTAATGGTATCAAGAGTTTTAGCACCAATTTTAAGCTCATTCCCTGCATTCCCTGATACTGCATCAGCGCTTTTTGTAATCATGAATATTAGGGAAGCATCTGTAATCTGTACCGGATTATTAGGATCGGTATTAGTGCCAAATTTACTTATTATAGTTTCTGTATCAACTGCTATCAATACGTCTATTATTTCCTGTGTTGCCATAATAATTGTTTTTTAAATGAATAAAGGATCGCCTCCCAACTGCATTGAGACATTGAGGCTGGCATAATTGAGTTTAAAATCAGAACTGTCTGTCCATTTTATAGGACTTACAGCATTAATCAACAATAAATCTATTGCAGGAGATGTATCGGTATTTACCGCTTTAATCACATCAGGAACTATCATATCAGCACCTAAAATTAGTCCTGCAATAAGCCCGCCTACAATTAATGCCGCACCACTGGTTACAATAGCAAGTATTATTAATGCTACTGCAGCTACAATGGCTATGATTATTTGGGTTATTATTGAACCTTCTGACTGATGAATATTATGCACAATATCTGCCGGTTGCGCTTCAATAAACTTTAATGTCTGCCCTTTATCTGAAGTTCCAAGTTCAATTTTATACCAGTTTGTTGCCGTACATTGAGCGGTTATACCTGCTACAATTTCTGTTTCGGTATAACTTTGTAATGTTAGTATCTGTCCGTCAGACTCTACACTTAACTGTTTAAGCACAGGTTGGTAAGTAGAGCCATCGTGATCTACAGGCTGTATATTTACCGAGACACCTTCTTTTAGATAAAGCTTTGTTCCGGCATCATTTAAAAGAAAGTTATCTTTATTAAGCCCCGGATAAGCCTGCTCTATAGCCGGCCTTACCAAATCAGAAAGGGTTCTTTTTTGTGAAACCAAAAAACCGGCCTTACTTTTTTCGGGAATAATATCATTGGATACCTGATTAGCCAATTCATCCCCGTTTCTGTCTCCAGTCATGGTTAAAACTCCCAAAATACTATCATCAAGCGTTTTACCATCTAAAAAAGCATAACCGGTATAGTTAGGAGTAACAAAACCCCACTTTCCCTGATCTATCATCCTGTCCAGGTCTACCACGCTGAAAATGTGGTTAAACTCTTCCAGGTTCTCATTAAGCCAGTTTTTTAAACCTTCCTGAATAATAGCCTCAGAAACGGTTCCCAAATCTTTACTTAGTTCTAAAGAGACTAATACCGCTGCGGGTTCTGACTCTGAATCACTCGTACTTTTTACAATTAATGCCTTTGGGTTACTTTTTACACCATCTGCCGCAGCTGTTTCGTTATGGGGTACATAGTGCATATTTACTTCCATTACAGCTGTACCCGAATCGCATTTAACCACATTATTATTGCTGGTATAGGTCAACACGATATTAGACAAGGGTATTGTAAAACGAATGTTTTTGCCGGAGCCTCCTTCACAAATCTGCCAATTACCAAAATCAGATGTTAGTGAAAAACTACTTTCACCATAACTGAATTTTTTAGGTGATGACTTTTTGTCTACTATAGCCTTATTAGCATCTGGCACAGGGATACCGAAAGAGGTATCCCAGCCAAATGTATATACTGCTTTGCCATCAGTATCTGTCATAACTTATTTATTTGAAGATTGTGTTTTCAAACCAATTTGTAAAGAAGCTGCTAATGCTGCCTTTTTCAAATCGTAAGAATCTACACCAGGCCAGCTGTATGGGTAAATTGCTGTATTTGCAAACTCATCAAAGCCGGGAACCTTTTCCCATTCATTTTTAGCCATAGCTTCCATAATAGCCTCTATAGCTGCCTGTCCTCCTACAACCGCTCCTACTGCTCCTGCAATACCTCCTAAAACTTTCCAGCGCGTAGCTGTAAAAGCATTTTTAAAGGCCGGCCATCCTCCTCTTACCTGTTCTGCTCCGTTTAACAGACCATTTGTCTCGTTAAGTTCCTGATCTACATCAGATATTTCTTCCGTAGCCTCTACAAACTCTTCTGTTGTAATTACAGCATTACCTGCATCTTCAGTAACCTCTACAATAGAAGCTGCTGCTCTTAATCCATCAATTACCGGTGCAATGGCGGCAACTAAACCAATGGCTGCCAAAATAGAATCTTCTACAATTCCTACAGTAATGGCTACTTTTGTTTTAGTCACATTAATAGTCATGTCTTTAGTGACCTTGTCAAAATAGAAAATTTGCTTGTTTTGAACCTCTTTTAACCCTAATGATACCTGTTCTGTATAATTAATATGTACATCATACTCCCAGCTTTCAGGATATAGCAGGTCTATAAATTGTATTTCCAGATAGCTGTTATCAAGGCTCATTTTAAATTGCTTAGCCTCTATTGTAACAATGATTGAGGTATACATATCAATTTTAGTGTTGTCTTTAGGGTTTACCTCCAATAGGTATACTGTTTTTTCATCTGAACTGGAAAGGTACCAGTTCATTCCCTTTTGTGTCATATGAGCACTAAAACCTTCTACCATAATTCCCGGAACATAACTTCCTCCTCCATTAGGATTTCCAACCCATTGGCCTTTCAGGTCGGCCACCATTTTTTCAGGAAGCTGGTTATTATCCAATTGAGAAGCATATGATGATGAAACCGAATACATAGGCTTATCATCTTTTTTAAAGCGTCCCCAAACAATTTTCTTATTATTAGTAACAGTAAGTCCGTCGTTACTAATATCAAATGAAGATTCGGGGGCATTATCAAATACAGTACGGGCACCTGCCAACATCATGTTTTTCATAAATGAAGTACCACTGATTAAGAAACCTGCATTAACACCATCTCCGTTAGGAATAGCATTTGGCGAAACCTGATGGCTAGCCGGTGCCGGGTTACCCTGTGTCATGGTAAGTACACCAAACACACTGTTTTCCAAAGTTCCGTTATCAGTAACTGCATAACTGGTGCCTGTTGGTTTTAACCAGTGATAGTTATCTTTTTCAGAAAGGCTCGGACTTAAATCAAGGGAACTGAACACATGGTTAAACTCACCAATATTAGTATTAAACCATTCGCTTAATAAATCCTGTAGTACTGCAGCCGCTATACCTTCGGTTTTATTATTTTTAATGGTTACAATAACTACAGCCGGTTCCTGTTGACTTATTGACTCTTCCAGAATTTTCAGGTTATTTTTCCATGCATCTTCAAACTGATAAACCTGTAAAAACTCGTTATCAAACTTATCTGTATAATAAAAAATATAATAATTAACCTTACCATCGGTAATAACCCAATCCTCATCCTGATTAATTACAGATGCTGTAGCCGATGAAGAAAGTGTTTTCCCGTTTTTCTTAAACTGGGCAATAAGTGTATCATCAAGCTTATTGTTATTAAGATCATTTTTAATGGTACTTACTGTATCATTATCACCAATAGAAAAGGCAAACTGATCGGGATCAGGAACCCACTGCATACCTACTTCAATTACTACCTCATAGCCGGTTACGTCATATTGTTTAGACCCTGAATTAAATGTACCACTTACAAAAGGACATCCCATTCTTATGTTTTTACCGTCACCGCCAATGGTTAACTGCCATGGTCCTAACTTACCGTCAAGTTTAAACGATGGATCATCACTAGCAGCCTGCAAAACATTTTTTGCTTTGTCATTCACTTTGCTCCAGCTATCAGATATAGCTGTATTGGCATCATTAAATCTAATTGCAAATACAGTATCCCAGTCGTTTGTATCTGCATTTTTATTAACAGGCAGTTGTGTAACTACCTCTGGGATAGGCAAACCTGTTGTGGCTGTTGCTGTTGCTAATTCACTCATAATGTTTAGTTTTTAAGTTGGATTTAATTTTTATTTTTTTAGTTAAGATTTCCATATACATAGAGAGCACCATTTAAACCGGCTGTACCGGGTTTAAAACTTTGTCCGTCTTTTGTTGACCAGTTAATAAGGTTGGCAAGATTAACCATTGAATTAGAGACAGAATCTCCTAATTTGTCGTTTATATTACCCATACCAACATTGTTCACATCATCAGAAAAATCATTTATAGAGTCTACTATAAATGATATAAGTCCCGGTAATGAAGTAATACCCACAACTACAAGTAATACCCAGTCATACCATGGTATTTCCTGATTATGATGTGTTACCGGATGATTATCTTTTTGAAAACTTATCCGATCGTTTTTATAAACAAGGGGATTAGTATTTTCGCAACTCCACGAATAACTGGCATTAGGAAGTTTACTCAGCCCAAAGAAAAATTTAAGTGGCCCGCCACCTGATGTTATGGTTTTTAGACCATTACCCGAATCACTCGTTGTAAGTTTAAATGAACTTGCAGTTATATTCCCTTTACTCGTTTTTACATTGAAGTCACCTTTATTTGTTATAGTACAGCTTTCATCTGTGCTCACATTAAGATTAAAGTTCCCCCCAGGGAAAGTATCTTTTATAGATGGTAAAACAACATGTTGGAAAAATGCCTCCTGAGAAACCAGTATAACAGAGTTGTTACCTTCTGTAAGTGTTTCAGAGTCAAATGCGGGCGATTCGGGCCATGCCTTATCGCTTAACAGACATAAAAAACAAAGAGCATCATACGATTTCCCTGTACTATAGTAATATTGCCATTTATAAGGTGTTAACCAGGAACCTACATTATTAGGCTTAGGGAACACATCGGCAAAAATAAAGTTGATTTTGTCCTTGTTTTCAAATAAAATGTTTGCTGTATAAGTCCTTATAAGTCCTGTGCCAATAGTATCCAGTCGTTTATCAGGATCAAGTACATTTACTACCGCAACATACCCTGAAGTATCAGGATCATTTGTCATTGTAGGAGAGAAAATTAGCTTGGTAAGGCTACCGCTTCCTTTGGTCTCCTGAATATCTCCCGAACCTACCCATCCTAAAGTAACCTCTATTAATACAGTTACATTAGTTAGATCGTAGCTATTTGATATAGGCCCTTCAATTGACATAAAACCATCTGAAAAGGGTACCGAAAAACGTAACAAGCTGTTTTGTCCACCTTTTATTATTTGCCAGGGAGCCATTTTTCCGTCTAACGTTATTGTCGATCCGCTTTGTGAATCTTTCCCTGAATACTTTAGTTCAAAATCAATATTCTCTAAATTATCTTTTAGTATTTTGTTTACTTCATCTGTTGAAAGTGCAAAAGAATAATCGTAACCGTAAGTTCTCATGTCTGTATATTTTTATAGTGATTATTGAGTGAAGAAAAAGGCTCTCTATTAAAAGTTTAGCCTGTCAGAAAAAGACATATACAAATTTTCGAATTAAAACCCATACAACTATGCGTAGAACTACCTGAATTTCAAATATTTAAAATCCAAGTACTATTACTTGAGAAAAAACAGACCTATTTTAACCAGTAAAAATCAACACTTATAATTAATAAAAAAGCAGGGGTACAATAGCTTAAACTACTGTACCCCTGCTTTTTTATTTTATATTTTTCTAAATAGTAATTATTATATTCTAATAGGTAAAAGTAACACCTCTACCTAAGCCCATGTCACTGTCATAATATGCAGAAAGCGACCAGTATTTAGTTAGCACATATCTAACTGTTCCTGTAACATGCCATGAGAGTGGTACCAGTAGGTACCACTCTGTTTTAGGGGGAATTTATAGATGTGTACAGTATTACTCTTTATGGGGCAGTAGTTAAATAAGGTACACCATCCTGTTCGTTTTGCAGGAGTATCCCGTACCAGTGTATAGATATTTAGTGCTTTGCATTATTATACACACGTATAACAGCAGTATCACCTTCTATAAAATGCAGGTCGCATACGGGAATTATAAAAACAACTCCATAGCTATTTGTTTTAATTTCCTCATGATTAATGTAGTTTCAGGTTTTTAATTCGTAAGGAATTCACAATCACCGATACCGAACTAAGGCTCATGGCCAGTGCCGCAACCATTGGTGAAAGTAATATTCCTAACAGCGGGTACAACACTCCTGCCGCAAGCGGGATACCCAGTGCATTATATACAAAGGCAAAAAACAAATTCTGTTTGATATTACGCATTACGCCTTCGCTTAACTCCCTTGCTTTTACAATACCGTGAAGATCGCCTTTTACTAAAGTAATTTGGGCACTTTCTATAGCTACATCTGTTCCTGTTCCCATAGCAATCCCTACATCGGCTTTAGCTAGTGCAGGGGCATCGTTAATACCGTCTCCCGCCATAGCCACAACTTTGCCCTGTTCCTGTAGCTTTTTAATTTCATTAAGCTTGTCTTCAGGCAGGCACTCGGCCATAAAGTGTTTTAACCCTAATTCATCGGCTACAGCCTTTGCGGTGTTTTTATTATCGCCCGTAAGCATTACCACATCAATACCCTGCTCCATTAAGGCTGCAATGGCTTTTTTACTGGTTTGTTTAATGGCATCGGTAATGGTAACAAAACCTTCTACTTTGCCATCAATACTTATGTAAGATACCGTTTTGCCCTGCTCCTGCTCGCCTATTACCTGTTGTACTACCTTATCACTAACAGTTGCATTTATTTGCTCCAATAGCTTTTTATTACCTATGGCAATATTTTTATTATAAATAGTACCTGTTACACCTTTACCCGAAACAGCTTCAAAATCTTTAACCGGACTTAGCTGTGCTCCCAGCTTATCGGCATAATTTACTATAGCCTGTGCTAACGGGTGTTCACTCTGCTGGTTTAGCGAAGCGATAATACCCGAAAGGTGTTTTTCATTAATGGCACCAACAGTAACTACTTTTTGTACCGATGGTTTCCCTTCGGTAATGGTACCTGTCTTATCGGTTATCAGTACGTTTACCTTAGCCATGTTTTCCAGTGCTTCGGCATTTTTAATTAGTACTCCGTTATGAGCTCCTTTGCCCACACCAACCATAACCGACATAGGTGTGGCAAGCCCTAAAGCACATGGACACGCGATAATAAGTACTGCAACAGCATTAGCAAATGCAAACACATAAGCCTGTTGTGATCCAAATATAGCCCAAACTATAAAGGTTATAATGGCAATACCTATTACAATAGGCACAAAATATCCCGAAATGGTATCTGCCAGTTTTTGTATTGGCGCACGCGAACGGCTGGCATCGTTTACCATATGTATAATTTGTGAAAGCAGGGTATCTTTCCCTACCCTTTCTGCAGTCATTAAAAATGATTTTGAACCGTTTATAGTTCCCGAACTTACTTTGTCCCCCTCATTTTTACTTACGGGGATAGGCTCTCCTGTAATCATGGATTCGTCAACACTACTACCGCCTTCCTTAACTACACCGTCTACAGGGATTTTCTCTCCGGGTTTTACCCTTAAAACGTCTCCCTCTTTTATATCGTTTATATCAATTACTTTCTCTTTACCATCAATTACTATCGTAGCTTCTGTTGGCGAAAGTTTCAGCAGTTCCTTAATTGCGGTATTGGTATGGCTGTGTGCCCTCGCCTCAAGCAACTGTCCCAGTAAAACTAATGTCAGGATAACGGTTACTGCTTCAAAATACAGGTAAACACTCCCTCCGTGTCCCTTAAACTCATCGGGAAAAGCTGACGGAAATAACAACCCTAACACGCTAAAAATGAACGCGGCGGCAGCACCCACACCAATAAGACTGAACATATTTAGTTTCCATGTTTTAAAAGAAACCCACGCTCTTTCAAAAAACATCCAGGCGGCATAGAACACAACCGGAAGTGACAAAGCAAACTGGATCCAGTTTGAAACCGTATGCGACACATATTTTGAAATAGGATTACCCGGAATCATTTCTCCCATGGCAATTACAAATACCGGAATAGTAAAAACAAGCGCTATTTTAAACTTCTTTACAAGCATTTTGTAGATTTCGTCTTCTTCCTCCTGCGGTTCTAACGGAACCAAATCCATACCACAAATAGGGCATGCCCCGGGTTCATCCTTTATTACTTCAGGGTGCATGGGGCATGTATACTGTTTTTTCTTTGGGGTAAGGTCAGGGGCTTTTTCAAGGTTCATTCCGCAATCAGGACAGCTCCCGGGTTTATCATACGTTTTGTCACCTTCGCAAAACATAGGACAATAGTATTTACCATCCTCAACCTTATGTGAATGATTGTGATTATTGTGGTTTTTATGTTCGTTATGATGATGATTTTCATTTTCCTCTGGTGGCTCTGTACTTATAGTATAATTACCTGCCTGAGATAGTTTATCCTGAAGTTCTTCAAGAGGGATATGCTCTTCCATAGTAACCTCGGCAACCGGAGGATTAAGCGATACCTGTGCTTCAATTCCTTCTATTTCATTTAAGGTTTTTTCTACTTTGCCACGGCAGCCGTTACAGCTCATACCTTGTATGCTATATGTATGTTTCATAGTGTGTTATAATAAAAAAATGATACCTAAAGTATTAATATAAAGGTACCACTTATCAGAACAACAGCTTTTATGTAATTTTTGGTTTATTCTTTAAAATTTACGCAAAAAAAAGCGCTTTACTGTGTAAAGCGCCTATTAGTTTAGTTACGTGAGGGAGTGTACATTTTAGCACTCTTATCTCCGTTAAGTTTCTTTGCCTGTCCGGGTGGTAATGTTTTCTTTTTTGCGGAAACACTAGTTGACTTAGTTGATGTTGCTACAGTAGTAGTGCTTTTACAGCTTGTAAAAGCCACCGCAAAAACCAATAATAAAGCTACCTTAGTTAATTTGTTCAGTTTCATATTTTAGTTATAGTGGTTATTTTACCTGCTAAATGTACTACAAAAAACAAATTTAACAATAGCCTACTATCTGGTTTCACATTTAATTTGCAATTCATCAGTCTTTACTCCTTCTCCCTTTACAGATAAGATAATATCATTACCACTACCGTCTGTTTGTACAATTACCTGCGCTAAACCGTTAAACAGTTTTCGGTGCCATTTTCTGGCCGGGGTAACCACCTGTATTACTCCCGGATTGGTATTTACAACATCCCAATCGTGCTCTTTGTAGACCGGAGTGGCAATTATATGTATAGTGTTTGTACCTTTTTGCAACAGTGACTGAGCCAACACAAACTTTTGTGTATCATCTATAGCCGGACTCACCTTTTTACTGTTTATGAATACGGTCGACTCCACTCCTATTTTCTGATAGAAAAAGGTAACTTTATCCTTAGTAAGATCTCCGTTTAGTTCGAATGTGCCTTTATATACATAAGCCGGAGCCTGTTTTTTATAATCTCTGTCATTGAATGCTTCGTTCCAATTATCATCAGCATAAACCGAAAGTTCATCAGGCAATGTTGCTGTAGTAAGTTCCTGCTCCTGCAGGTTATTGATATTCACTAAGTTTATATCATCTACAAATCTGTCCTGCTCTAAAGAGGTTGGGTTACCATTACCCACACCTATTATTTTACCTCCGCCTTTTATCTCAAAAGTAATATCATTATCGGCTATTGGTACATGTAATCCTTTCTTGTCCAGCACCTCAACGGTAATCATAGCTATATCGCTGTTACCGGTTAATGTTTGTTTATGGGCTGTAAGTTTTATAGCCTTAGCCTCTCCGGTAGTTTCGCTGATTTGCTCAAGTGTTTTCTTCCCGTTGTTATATCCTATTGCTTTTAGCTTACCGGGTTGATAGTTTACATTCCACTCCAGGTGGCTTTTAACCTTCATCGTCTTCTTGCCTAAACTTTTACCGTTAAGGAAAAGCTCTACCTCATCGCAGTTGGAATACACCCAAACCGGAATCACCTCTCCCTCTTTACCTTTCCAGTTCCAGTGTGGCAGTATATGTAATACAGGTTCATTACCCCACCAGGATTTTAAATAATATACATTATCCTTAGGGAAGCCACACACATCCATCATACCGAAATATGAGGTAACCGATGGCCATCCGTATGGTGTTGGTTCTCCCCTGTAATCAAAACCTGTCCAAATAAACATCCCTGCAAGGTAATCGCGTTGAGCATAAAACGTCCAACCTTCCTCAATGCTGTAAAAAGTAGGCCGTGGTTTACGGTCGTAAGCTGCCTGATAATGCTTCTCATCATCAGTAAAGTAAATTCCTCTTGTCGCAAATGTAGATCCCTCTTCGGTTCCCATACCCGGCTGTTGCTTAAATTCGTTGCGGTGGGCATCTATATCACCATTACCAAGATAGTTATAGCCTATTATCTCCACTACCGATGATATACCACTCCTAAACCCGCTACTAATACCAACCGTTACAGGCCTTGTAGGGTCTATACTATGGGAATACTCCTGCATGGTTTGTGTAATACGTTCCCCTTTTATGTTGCCTTCAATATTCCACTCCTCATTACCAACCGACCAGCAAATGATACTTGGGTGGTTACGGTCGCGCTCAATCATTTCCTTCACGCTTTCCAAGTGTACCTTGTTTATACCCATAAGTCGGGTTTCATCTATAACAAGCATACCCAGCCTGTCACAGGCATCAAGTAGTTCGGGTGTTGGCGGATGATGCGAACAGCGATAAGCATTACTACCCATCACCTTTAACTGCTTGATACGCCAGTATTGTAGTCCGTCGGGCATTGCAGTACCCACTCCTGCATGATCCTGATGGTTATTGGTTCCTTTGAGTTTTATATTCTTCCCATTAAGGAAAAAACCTTTTTCGGCATCAAAACGAATGGAACGAATACCAAATGTGGTTTCATACCTGTCTACCACTACACCGTTCTGTTTCACTTCGGTTACTAATAAGTATAAATTAGGATTATCCAAATCCCACAGCTTGGCATCGAAGGTTTTGAATATAGAAGTAACATCCGTTGTTTGATAAAACCCCGGTGCCTCTGTGTTCTCTGTAGCCAAATCTACTTGTTTACCCATAGGATCAAACACTGTTTGTACTATCTGTATATCTCCTTTATAGTTGCCTTTATTTTCTACCGATACTTTGGCAGTAACCATAGCGTAATCAGTATATACATCACTTGTTACATAAGTACCGTTTAGAGTCACATGTAACGGATTTGTTTTTTGAAGCCATACATGCCTGTATATACCTGCTCCCTCATAAAACCAGCCTTCCTCCATAGAGGCATCAACCCTCACAGCAATGGTGTTTTCTCCTCCATAATTTATATAATCAGTAACATCATATTCAAAACTGTCATATCCGCTTTCTTCAGTTCCTAAATAGTATCCGTTAAAAAACACTTTAGAATTACGAAAAACACCATCAAACTTTAATGTTATAATACGGCCCAAATCAACTTGGGGAATCTCAATCTTTTTGCGGTACCAACCAATGCTTCGTTCCGGAAATCCTTTCCCGGCAGCTTTAAAACCGTGGCTAAAACTACCTTCTTCGGTAAATGTTTGCTCTACAGCCCAGTCGTGCGGTATATCAAGTTGTCGCCATGCCCTGTCGTCAAAACCCGGAGCTGCAGGTCCGTCTCCGTTTCCTGTTTTGGCTAAATAGGAAAAATAAGCTGTACCGTGATTAAAGTCTTTTTCGGTATCATACTGATGCCCGAAGTTAAATCGCCAGCCTTTATCGATCTGTATCTTTTCCCTTGTGTTTTTATTTTGTGCAAAACAGCACATGGTAAGTAATAAAACAAAACCTAAAGCTTTTATCCTTTTCAAGGCACTCCCCATAACTACTATTGATTTTTGATGCTAAACCCGTAAAAATACCTTTTTTACATTAGTACAGTTTATAGTATTTTGTCATATTACCAACTTATATACACTTTTTACAAAAAAAAATAAACCCCTACAGTTTACTGTAAGGGTTCCTAATTTATTAATAGAAGAATTTAAGCTCTACTTACATGCTTCTTAGCTTTTTTAAATCTTTAAGGGTTATTTTCTTACCGGAAAGTTCGATTAGTCCGTTTTTATTGAATTCTGATAATAGCCTAATACAACTTTCGGTTGCCGTACCTACCATTCCGGCAATTTCCTCGCGGGATAATTTTATCCTGAGGCTCTTGTCTTCATTAGTACCAAAAGTTTCGTGAAGTTCCAGCAGTGTTTCAGCGAGTCTTTGTCTAACTGATTTCTGAGCCATATTAACCAAATGATCATCGGCTTCTTTTAAATCTCCGCAAATGGATTTCATCACATTCATGGAAAACTGGTTGTTTTCATTAAAAAAGCCAAGTATCTCGCTTTTTGGTACAAAACAAACTTCCATATCCTCCAGTGCCACAGCACTAAGGTTTACGGGTTCGTCACTAATCATAGAGCGTTGTCCCAGTAGCTCACCTTTACTTACCAGTTTTAATATTTGCTCGTTACCGTTCTCGCTAAGTTTTGAGAGTTTGCAAACACCATCCTTTACACAAAAAATGCCGTTAACATTTTCACCTTCAGTAAAAATAGGCTCCCCTTTTTTGATAATGTAAGATGTTTTACAGTTGGCCATTTTGAGTAGCTCTTCCTTATTCAGCGCTTTAAGCGAGCTGAATTCCCTTACAATACACTGGTCACATTTACTCATAGGGCAATTATTGATTAGTTGTGCAAATGTACTCATTGTATGATAAATATCATATTTTATTTTTTGTCGGTGTCTCACCTTTGTATTAGGTAAATGAGCAGATTATGGACACGCAAAATTGTTATCATTGCGGGTTAGGCTATGCAGATAAAGATGAAATTGTTTTTGACGATAAGTCTTTTTGCTGTAATGGCTGTAAAACCGTATATGAGATTTTTACCCTTAACGGGCTTACAGATTATTATTCTTTTGAAAAAACACCGGGTGCAACACCAACCGAAATTAGCGGGAAATACGATTTTCTGGAAAATCAGGAAATTGCATACCGCCTGTTAGAATTTCATGAACAGGACACCCATATTATTTCACTTTACATTCCGCATATTCATTGCAGCTCCTGTATATGGATACTGGAAAACCTCAACAGGCTTAATATTGGTATAAGTGGTTCGCAGGTAAACTTCCATAATAAAAAGGTACGTATTGTTTTTAATCCCGAAAAAACAACCCTTAAAGAGATTGTACACCTACTATGTAATATAGGCTACGAACCTTACATAAGTCTGGACAATTATGAAACCCGCAAAAAAAAGGTAAACCGCGAACTTATCTATAAACTTGGAGTAGCCTTTTTTTGTTTTGGTAATGTGATGCTGTTATCCTTCCCTGAGTATTTTGAGATGGAAGAATACTGGCTGGACAATTACAAAGGCTTTTTCCGCTGGTTGATTTTCGGGCTTTCACTACCGTCTTTCCTTTATGCAGCAAGCGGATATTATGTATCGGCGTGGAAAAGCATTAAAGCCGGAATGCTCAATATAGATGTACCTATTGCCCTGGGCATAATAGTCATGTTTATAAGGAGTACTGTAGATATTGTTTTCGGTTACGGGCAGGGCTTTTTTGACAGTCTTACGGGGCTGGTATTCTTTATGCTGTTAGGACGTTTGTTCCAGCAAAAAACCTACAACTTCCTTTCTTTCGAAAGGGATTTTAAATCCTATTTCCCTATTGCGGTTACCAAAATACTGCCAGACAGAAGTGAAACATCTGTATCGGTTTATGATGTGACTGCCGGAGAAAGGGTGCTTATACGTAATCAGGAACTTATTCCTGTAGATGGTATACTTATTAGTTACGATACGGCAATTGATTACAGCTTTGTAACCGGAGAAGCCGACCCGATAAATAAAAAATCGGGCGATAAGCTTTTTGCAGGAGGAAGACAAATAGGCAAAATCATAGAAATGGAAGTGCTCAGCTCGGTATCACAAAGCTACCTTACACAGCTTTGGAGCAATGATATATTTACAAAAAAAGACAGACAGGATTTCAAAACCATAACCGATACCATAAGCAGGTATTTTACACCTGCCCTACTTATTATTGCCGGCCTGTCTTTTGCTTACTGGGCATTTATAGATCTTAATACCGCCTTTAATGTGTTTACCGCGGTACTTATTGTAGCCTGCCCCTGCGCACTGGCATTAAGTGCACCTTTTACACTGGGCAATATACTCCGCATTATGGGGCGTAAAAAACTATACCTCAAAAATGCCACGGTGGTAGAACAGATGGCTAAAGTAGACACCATAGTTTTTGATAAAACAGGTACGATAACCACCAATAAGAAATCAGATATAGTATATGAGGGTACTCCGTTTAGTGATGACGAACTCCTGCTTATCAAAAACGTATTAAGAGGGTCTAATCACCCGCTAAGCCGGAGATTATACGACTTCCTCCCAATTACAGATACATTACTTACCGATGATTTTACCGAAATCATAGGCAAGGGTATTAAAGGAATAATAAACGGTAAGCAAATCAAAATAGGTTCGTCTCATTTTATAGGCCTTAACAAAGAACTTACCCTGCAAACAGCAGTATATATAAGTATTGACGGTGAATTTAAAGGGAAATATGTTTTTGCCAACAGTTACCGCAATGGTGTAAAAAACCTGTTTGAAAACCTTAGTAATAATTACGAACTCAAAATACTGTCGGGCGATAACGAAGGGGAGCGCGAAATACTCAAGCAATTACTGCCTCCCGGTACACGATGCATTTTTAACCAGAAGCCGGAACAGAAACTGACTTTTATAGAAAACCTGCAAAAGGAAGGCAAAAACGTAATGATGATAGGCGACGGATTAAACGATGCCGGGGCTTTGGCACAAAGTAATGTAGGTATATCAGTATCTGAAGATATTAATGTGTTCTCACCTGCCTGCGATGGTATACTGGATGCTACGAAATTTGAAAGTATTGCTTACTTCCTTAAACTATCAAAAAAAGCGATTAAAACCATCAAAATGAGTTTTGGTATTTCGCTAACCTATAATGTCTTTGGACTTACGGCTGCCATAAGCGGAAAACTATCTCCGTTAACCGCTGCCATTGTTATGCCGCTAAGTACCATAACCATAATAAGTTTCGTGACTATTATGAGTAATTATTATGCTAAAAAAGAATCAAAAATTTAATCTAAAAAAATGTGCGGGCATGACAAATATCATGTTTTTTCCTGCTGCCCCACAGTAGTTTTGTTAACACAAATTAATTAGGTATGAGTGTCATTTATTTACTAATCTCCATCAGTATCGTTGTGGCAATACTATTCTGTTTTGCCTTTATAAAAGCCGTAAAAAGCGGCCAGTATGACGATGACTACACCCCGTCTGTAAGAATGCTTTTTGACGACGAACTAAAGAAAAAAGAAAACAATCACAATAACACAAATTAATATGGAAGTGCAGCAATTTTATTATGACAATAAAATAGTTAAAAAATTCCTCTATGCCACAATAGTATTTGGTGTGGTAGGGATGCTTGTGGGCTTGCTAATAGCCTCTATGTACATGTTTCCGGGATTAACCGAAGGTATTTCGTGGCTTAGCTACGGTAGGTTAAGGCCCTTACACACCAATGCAGTAATTTTTGCCTTTGTGGGTAACGCCACTTTTGCCGGGATTTACTACTCTATGCAAAGGCTGCTTAAAGCGCGTATGTTTAGCGATTTTTTAAGTAATGTAAACTTTTGGGGCTGGCAGCTTATTATTGTGGCTGCAGCCATATCACTTCCTCTAGGATATACTACTTCAAAAGAATATGCCGAACTGGAATGGCCTATAGATATTGCAATTGCTATTGTTTGGGTTGTTTTTGGTATCAACATGATAGGTACCATTTTAAAGAGAAGGGAACGCCACCTTTATGTAGCTATTTGGTTTTATATAGCAACATTTATAACAGTTGCTGTTCTGCATATCTTTAACAGCCTTGAACTTCCGGTAAACGGAATGAAAAGTTACTCGGTTTATGCCGGTGTACAGGATGCTCTTGTACAATGGTGGTATGGTCACAATGCCGTGGCATTTTTCCTTACAACACCTTTCCTTGGTTTAATGTATTATTATCTACCAAAAGCGGCAAACAGACCGGTATATTCATACAGGCTGTCTATTATTCACTTCTGGTCGTTAATTTTTATATATATATGGGCAGGACCTCACCACCTGTTATACTCTGCCCTGCCGGACTGGGCTCAAAACCTGGGTGTGGTATTCTCTGTAATGCTTATCGCTCCGTCATGGGGAGGTATGATTAACGGACTGCTAACCCTAAGGGGAGCATGGGATAAGGTACGTACAGATCCTGTTTTAAAATTCTTCGTAGTTGCCGTTACCGGATATGGTATGGCTACGTTTGAAGGACCAATGCTTTCGCTTAAAAACGTAAATGCCATTGCTCACTTTACCGACTGGATTGTGGCTCACGTTCACGTAGGTGCACTGGCATGGAACGGTTTCCTAACCTTTGGTATGATTTACTGGTTAATACCAAGAATGACAAAAACATCACTATACTCTGTTAAGTTGGCCAACTTCCATTTCTGGATAGGTACTCTGGGTATTATATTATATGCACTACCAATGTATGTTGCCGGATTCACTCAGGCATCTATGTGGAAACAGTTTAACCCGGACGGCACACTCAAATATGGTAACTTCCTTGAAACTGTGAAGGAGATTATGCCAATGTACTGGATGAGAGCCATTGGTGGTACACTATTCGTAATCGGTTTACTGGTATTGGTATATAACATCATAATGACGGTTCGTAAGGGACAGACTGTTGAAGATGAACTTGCCGAAGCTCCTGCCCTTGAAAGAATAACAGGTAAAAGAATGAAAGGTGAGAAATTCCACCCTTGGTTGGAAAGAAAACCTATACAACTTACCATACTGGCTACTATCGCTATACTAATAGGTGGTATTATCCAGATAGTACCTACAATAATGGTAAAATCAAACATACCTACCATCTCTACAGTTAAGCCCTATACTCCACTGGAGCTTGAAGGTCGTGACCTGTACATAAGAGAAGGTTGTGTTAACTGTCACTCTCAAATGATACGTCCGTTCAGATCGGAAGTAGAACGCTACGGGGAATATTCAAAATCAGGCGAATATGTGTACGACCATCCATTTCTATGGGGCTCTAAACGTACCGGACCAGACCTGATGCGTATAGGTGGAAAATACAGTGACAACTGGCACTTTAACCACATGTGGGATCCTCAAAGTACATCGGCAGGTTCTATAATGCCGTCTTACAAATGGCTTTTTGACAACAAGAAAATGGACCGAAGCGAAATTGAGAAAAAAATGCAGGTAATGGTAAAACTTGGAGTACCGTATACCGATGAGGATATTGCCAATGCACAAGAGGCTATGGACAAACAGGCTGCAAAAATTGAAGAAAGTCTTCATGTTGATCCTGATTTTGTAAAAAGTTATGAAGCCAGCAAAAAGGCTGCACAGGCAAACGGCGAAGAGTTTGTCCCTATGAAAGACAGGGAAATCACAGCACTTATTGCTTACCTGCAACGCCTGGGTACTGATATTAAAATTAAACCGGCCGCTACTGCCGATAACTCAAAATAATAAGCCATGCTAAAGTTTATAAAACACAATATGGATACTATCTCAGGGATTGAGATATACCCTATCATATCGCTGCTTATTTTCTTCATCTTCTTTGTATCACTATACACCTGGGTGTATACCTACAAAAAAGATAAGATAAACGAAATGAGTAACCTACCGTTTTCAGATAACGACAACGACAACCAATAGTTGAACATAAACTTATAACTATGAAAAAATTTATACCGGTATACGTTAGGGTCCCTGTAATTTTTGCCCTCGTTTTCATGGCACTGGAATACTTTATAGATTCGGGAGACAGGCCTGCATTCCTTAAATACCCTGAAGTATCAATATTCCTGTTTTTCTTCCTCTTCCTTCAAATAGCCATTGAGATTACCATAAGTGCTATTGATAAGGTTACTTACAGTATCCTTACCGAAGAACAAAAGAAAAAACTGGCCGAAGCCGATTCTTTAGACTTTACAGACTCTAAACTATACAAAAAAATAAAAAGCTGGTTTGTAAAAGTTAAGCCTATTGAGGAAGAAGGAGAAATACTGCTTAATCATGATTATGATGGTATTAAAGAGTTAGACAATGTACTTCCGCCTTGGTGGATAAACCTTTTCTATGTGACTATAATATTCGGTTTGGTTTATCTGGTAAAATACCACATAATGGATGGACCCGACCAGAAAAAAGAGTTTGAGATTGAAATGGAAGAAGCTCGCCTCGCTGTGGAAGAATACAAAAAAACGGCTAAAGATCTTATTGATGCCAATAGTGTTACACTACTTACAGATGAAGGAGACCTTGCAGCCGGTAAAAAGATATTTGAAACCAACTGTGTAGCCTGCCACAGGGCAGATGGTGGTGGTGCGATTGGTCCGAACCTTACTGATGAGTACTGGATTTTAGGTGGCGGAATTAAAAATGTATTCCACACTATTACAGAAGGTGGTCGTGACGGTAAAGGTATGGTGGCATGGAAAGGTACACTTAAACCATCAGAAATTCAGCTGGTAGCAAGTTATGTATTGTCTTTACAAGGTACAAACCCTGTAGACCCTAAAGCTCCTGACGGGGAAATATGGAAAGATGAAACCAAAACCGATGGCGACCAGCCAACTGAAGAAGCTAAGCAGGAAATAACTGAAGAAACACCTGAAGTAGCAGCAAACTAAAGCTAAAATACCATGAGCAATATACAGGAAGAAGAGTTTAGGGACAGGATAGGCACCATTGATCAGGAAGGTAAACGATCTTGGGTATACCCCAAAAAGCCTTCGGGTAAACTATACAGATACCGCAAATTAGTTAGTTATTTTTTGCTCCTCTTCCTGTTTGCTGCTCCGTTTATAAAAATAAACGGAAACCAGTTTTTAATGTTCAATGTATTGGAACGCAGGTTCAACATATTTGGTTTCCCTTTCTGGCCACAGGATTTTCACCTGTTTGTTATCTCAATGATAATCGGAGTGATATTCGTAGCACTCTTTACGGTAGCCTTTGGACGTATTTTCTGCGGATGGATTTGCCCGCAAACCATATTCATGGAAATGGTTTTTCGCCGAATTGAGTACTGGATTGAAGGTGACAGGAATGCCCAGATAAAACTGGAAAAACAAGAGTGGAATGCCGAGAAAATCAGAAAAAAAAGCCTTAAATGGTTTGTGTTCTTTATAATATCATTTTTGATTGCCAATGTGTTTCTTGCCTACCTTACCGGAAGTGACAAACTTATACAAATGATTACCGATGGGCCGGGACAGCATGTAAGTACTCTAATTGCCCTACTGATATTTACCGGAGTTTTCTACTTTATCTATATATGGTTCAGGGAGCAGGTTTGCATCATTGCCTGTCCGTACGGCAGGCTTCAGGGTGTTCTGCTAGATAACAAATCTATTATCGTTGCTTACGACCATAAAAGAGGAGAAGGTGAAAACGGACGTGGTAAAATAGTTAAGAATGAAAACAGGGCTGCTGCAGGCAAAGGAGATTGTATAGACTGTAAACTGTGTGTACATGTTTGCCCTACAGGTATTGACATAAGAAACGGAACCCAACTGGAATGTATTAACTGTACTGCCTGTATTGACGAATGTAATACGGTAATGAACAGGGTTGGTTTTAAAGAAGGACTTATACGTTATGCAAGTGAGGATGAGATTACCAAAAAGGAAAAATTTGTTTTCACAGCAAGAATGAAAGGTTACACAGCCGTACTGTTTATACTGATGGGCATATTTACCGGAATGATGTTTTTAAGGAACGATGTTGAAGCAACAGTACTACGCCTGCCTGGACAATTGTATGAACATAAAGGTGAAAACATAAGTAATGTATTTACCTATAAAATTATAAACAAAACCACAAAAGACTTTAATGATGTATACTTTAAGCTTAAATCACCTAAAGGAGAAATAAAAGTAGTAGGGGCTTCTCATTTTACAGTACCTAAAGCGGGTACTGCACAGGGAACCCTATTTGTGGAAATAAACGAAGCGCTTTTAAAAAGCGACAAAACTAAAATACATCTTGAGGTTTATAATGGCGACAGACTTATAGAAACCGAGTCGACAAACTTTTTAGGCCCAAGGACATTTAACTAAAAACTACTGATTATGAAAATTAACTGGGGAACGGGAATCGTAATCGCATTTGCTCTGTTTATGAGCTTTATACTGTTTTTTGTATTCAGGGTACAGTCAGACAGTAAATATGACAACGAACTGGTTGTAGAAGATTACTATAAACAGGAAAGAATTTTGCAGGATCAGTTAAACAGGCAGGAAAATGCCGTAAGCCTGCAACATCAGTTAAAAATAAACAGTACCGAAGCCGGTGTGGAAATAGAATTCCCTGCCGGATTTGATGCTGCCAAAATAAAAGGAAAAGTGTTCCTGTACAGGCCGTCTAACCAAAAGCTGGATATTGAAAAACCAATATCAATATCTGCTTCTAATCTGCTCATACCTAAAAGTGATTTGGTAGGCGGCCGCTGGAACATTACTGTAGACTGGGAATATGAAGGTAAAGGTTACCTCAATAAAAAAGAGGTCACAGTGTACTAATTAACAACACTAAAAAATAAGAGTATGCTATATTCAGCTCTTTTATTAGGATTAATATCAAGCCTGCACTGCATGGGTATGTGTGGGCCCATAGCCATGATGCTGCCGGTAGACCGATCCAACGAAACAAAAAAAACGATACAAATACTTTTGTATCATGCCGGCAGACTCACGGCTTATGGCTCTCTTGGTTTGATTTTCGGGCTCTTGGGCAGGGGGCTTTACCTTGCCGGAATGCAACAAAACATGGCCATAGCATCTGGAATCATTATGATAACCATAATTGCCATACCGGAAAAAAAGTTTGCCAAATACAACTTTTCAAAACCGGTATACAAAATAATAAGTAGTGTAAAAAGTAGCCTTGGAGCCCAGTTTAGAAAAAAAACCAATAAAGCGATATTTGTAACCGGGCTCCTTAATGGCTTTTTACCCTGTGCACTGGTATATGCTGCCCTGTTTGGGGCCATAGCCATGCAAAATGCACTACTGGGAGCTTTATTCATGGTACTGTATGGCCTGGGCACCATCCCCATGATGAGTGCAGTTGTATATATTAGTACTCTGCTTACTTCTCCTTTTAGAAATAAGATAAACAAACTTATCCCCTATGCAGTTGCCATTATTGGCGTGTTTTTTATTGTAAGAGGACTTGGGCTGGGTATCCCTTATATCTCACCGGGTAATACCAGCCTGTATGTACAGGAAATACCTCATTGCAAGTAGTTTAAAAATGATAGTTCGACAAATCTAAAAAGCCTCTTATTTGATTAAGAGGCTTTTTCTTTGGTCAGGTTGTAAGGAGTGATTTAAACAACCATCGAAAACAACTTGGTTTCCGGCGTTTTCCTTTTTAGTCTTAAATCAAAGGCCATACAAATATTTCTTACATAGGCTTTACCTACTTCTGTAACAGTAATACTATTTTTACCAAACTCCAGCAGCCCGTCACTTTCCATTTCCTTAAGGCTTAATAATGTTTCAGGTAGCTCAGGAAAATAAAGTGAATTATCTTCCCATGATGTTTTAAAACTGCACATAAGGTTTAAAATATGTCTTCTTATAATCAGGTCCTCATCGGTTAATAAATGTCCCCTGAAAACTGGAAGTTCATTAAGCTCTATTCGTTTATAATAGTCTTCCAGGGCTTTTTCATTTTGTGCAAAGGCATACCAGCTATCACTAATTGATGATACCCCCAGCCCAATCATAAGCTGGGTTTTAGAAGCACTGTACCCCATAAAATTGCGGTGTAGTTTACCTTCTTTGTAAGCCGTATACATAGCATCGCTTTTAAGGGCAAAATGATCCATACCTATTTCATAGTAGTCATTCTCTCCAAGCAGTTGTTTACCTATTTCATATAACTTACGTTTCTCCTCATCTTTTGGCAGGTTCTTCTCATCATAACCTCGTTGTCCGTTACCTTTTATCCAAGGTACATGGGCGTAGCTGTAAAACGAAATCCTGTCAGGATTCAGGGCTTTAGTTTTCTCAATGGTATCTACCATAGTTTCTACGGTTTGGAACGGAAGTCCGAAAACCAAATCATGGCTTATGGAGGTATAACCTATTTCCTTTGCCCAAAAAGTCACTCTTGCCACATTTTGAAACGATTGTATACGGTGAATGGCTTTTTGTACAATAATATCGTAATCCTGTACCCCGAAACTCACTCTCCTGAAACCTAAATCATATAATTTTTGCAGATGCTCTTTTGTGGTATTATTAGGATGTCCTTCAAAACTGAATTCATAATCAGGTGCTTTTACAGCCCTGTCAAAAATCCCGTTTATCAGAATTTCCAGATTTTCAGGACTGAAAAAAGTAGGTGTACCACCACCCAAATGAAGTTCCTTTACCCTTGGTTTTTCAGGTAATAAATCACAATACATATTCCACTCGTTAAGTACCGCCGTTATGTATGTGGTTTCCACCTCATGCCTTCGGGTTACCCTTTTGTTGCATCCGCAAAAAGTACACATGCTTTCACAAAACGGTAAATGGATATACAGGCTTATGCCCTCGGTCGCATTGCTTTCATTAAAAGCCTGTAAAAAACTCTGTTTCCAAACGTCTCCCGTAAAACCGCCATTATCCCAGTAAGGTACTGTAGGATAGCTGGTATAGCGTGGTCCCGGAACGTTATATTTTTGAAGTATATTATTTTCCATTTTGACTGATTTATTTGAATATCAAAATTATGCCACACGCTACTGCTAAAAAATGACAATTGTCATGTAGCCGATTTTGGAAAATAAAAAAAATCCGCACGGGTTGCCCTATACGGATTTCAGTCAGATTTTATTAAATAGTATAATAAAATTTAAAGTGAATTAAGGAACTTAAGCAGGTCTTCCCTTTCGGAAGCCGAAAGTTCCTTAAACATGTTTTTAGAAGTTTGCGCTTCCCCCCCGTGCCAAAGTATAGCCTCAGTAATGTTACGCGCCCTGCCGTCATGCAGGAAGTTGGTATGCCCGTTTACGGTTTCAACCAACCCAATACCCCATAATGGCGGGGTTCTCCATTCGCTGCCTGTTGCGAGGTAATCAGGAGCATTGTCTGCCAGTTCAGTACCCATATCGTGTAAAAGCAAATCAGTATATGGCCTTATGGTTTGGTTAGCATACCCTGAAATGTAGTAACTGTTTCCGGTTTGTACTTTCGGTATATGGCATGCCACACAATTAATATCGTTAAAAATCTGCTTTCCTCTTAGTACCGACTGGTCATCATAATTCCTGCGGATAGGAACAGAAAGCGCACTGGAATACAGTACCATTCTATTAAAGGCAAGTTCGGGTATCTCAGGGTCACCTCCGTTAGGGATAGTGCTGCAGTCTACACCCGGTGGGCAGTTTTCCTCAGGAAATACAGGAGAAGTTATCCCCATGTCACCACTAAGCGCCCCGGCAACCTGTTGCCTCACATTAGGCTGATTTGCTTTCCAGCCAAAACGTCCCATACGTTGTGAGTCGCTTTCCACATCATATACATAATTTGCCCTTCCTGAAATTCCGTCACCATTGGCATCAAACTCATCGGCAAAAGATAACCATGTAGCCTCAGGTACTGCCTCCAGGAGCCCTAAACCAACTATCTGGTTCGCTATACGAGGGGAAATCTGCACATTTGCAGCAAGGCTTCCGTAACCAAGATCAGTCACTGTATATGTTGGCTTTTGCAGTTCTACGGTAGTACCGTCTGCAAAAGTTTCTGTAATCGTTTGGTAAGTAATGGTCATCTGCCCTTCGCGAACAGGTCCTAAAATTACGTTGTCCTGTAACTGGCCTCCGTAAACAGGATCGGATAACGCAGCACCGTGAGCATTAACCCCCGGAACACTAAACCTGAAAAGAAGTCCTCTTCCCAGTTCACCATCATACATAGGCGGGCGTCCCCTACCGTCTTTAAAGTGACAGCTGGAACAGGCAACGGCATTGTAAAAAGGTCCTAAACCATCGCGCGCAGTAGTGCTTGATGGTGCCGAAACCCATGTTTGCCTGAAAAAAGAATTACCCACTCCGAAATCGGTGGACTGATCTGGTGTTAACCCTGTGTATGCAAAACCAAAAGCCTCTTCGGTTGCATTGTTTACCGTAGCCACACCACCGGAATACTGCTCTCCTTCTTCAGGAGAAAGGCTTACATAATCTTCATCATTATTGCTACATCCTGTAATAAAAAGGGAAGCAAACATTACTGAACAGATAACTTTTTTCATTTCTTTATAGTAACAGCAAAGTGCCCTTCTTTAAAAAAGAGGGCACTTTGGTATGATTTAATTTGCGTGCAAAACTACTTAATAGTTACTCTATATCCAAGTTCAGCTTAGCTGCTCCTGCCAGTAAGTTAGCCCCTAATTCCTGTTGTAAATTAAGTACTGCAGCTTTTACTTTAGCTCCCTCTTCAGAAGTTGCTCCGCCAGAGATAGCATAATCAAATGGTATTGCAATTGCAGCAATACTAGCCTCTGTAGTAGCTATAGCTGCATTTGTATTTTGAGCTGTCTCAGCATCGGCCTGTGCAACAAGATCTTCAAGAGAAGCTCCTGATACAGCACCATACTCACCTCTATAAACATTAATCACACCTTTATAGTTTAGGTAAACATCACGGTGGGTGTTATCACTAAAGCAAGAGTGTTCATCTTCCTGATCCATGTTAGCAAGAGCTACATCCATACGCTCAACAGCAAGTTCGGCAGATGCAAGAGTAACGATACCTAAATACATATTTTGTAAAGCCTCATCTTCAGGTAAAGCAAGAAAAACACCTCTGTATTCTCCACCTTCTTTCCATTGATCAACAAGGTAAGAAAGGTGATCTGTAAGTAAATCGGCACATACTACAAGGTACTCACGCCTTCTGTCTTCATTGAGTGCTGTTCCGCCTTCATCAACAAAATCAGTGTATGCTCTCTGTCCCGGTAAATTTTCAGCAGGAGCAGTTAAATCCTGTCCCCATAGTAAAAACTCAATAGCATGGTAACCGGTACTGATGTTTTTCTCCCCACCATCTTCATTTAGGTTAATAAGGAGTTCCTTAGTGATTTCAGGAAAGTTTTCTGTATCGTTAATAATACCACCGTTTAAAACAGTACCGTTATTATCTACATAGTCAATATAGTTTTCATCAAGCGGCCATGCGTTTAGCAAACCTTCGGGTCCGTTCTCATCATCAATCGGTCCGTTAGCAAAACGAAATGCCTCAGTAGTTCCGTAACTTTCCCTTGCGTCTTTCCATTTGTTTTTAGCTTCGGTAAAATTAGCATCTGTAGGTTCCCCAACAAAAGTATTGATAGCTGTTTCAAGTGCTACTGCGTCATCATAAGCATCCTTATAATTTTGGTAAACAATATTAGCATAGTTCTCTATTACTGCTGATTTTGACACCTGATTCCCCGCAGGAGTACTTTGATCGTCATCACTGCTACAAGAAGCTAATACTAAGCCTGCTACTGCAACAATTGAAAACCCAAGAGTAAGTTTTTTCATTATTTGAATATTTGTCTGGTTAATGTTATTTAGATTTATTAAAAACAAGGCAAATGTAAAAACTTATATCATATCTCAAAAGAATTAATTTCAGTTTTTTGAACCAAAATGAAATTGCGGATAAATTATTTATAATAATTATAGATAAGTAGTTTCAGTTTTTTATTTTTGCAAAAATTTTTTAGAAATGAAAAAAGTACTTTCGCTATTTATTTTGGCAATAGTTGGATTAGGATGTTCATCTAATGATAATGAAGAAGTTAACAACACACCTAGTTTTGACCGTAGTGCCATACTTGTAAACTGGGCCGATAATATTATAATCCCTTCTTACGAGAATTATACTGCAAAAGTTACAACACTAAGTGAAAAGGCTGCAACATTTACACAAACTCCTGATGAAACAGGACTTGCAGAATTAAGAACTGCATGGTTTGATGCTTATGTCGCTTACCAATATGTAGCACTTTATGATTTTGGAAAAGCATCCCTGCTTTACCTTAAATTAAGCGCTAATACCTACCCTACTGATGTTGCCGGAATTGAGGCTAATATTGCTTCGGGGAGTTATAACCTTGGTACACAAATACAGTTTAGCCGTCAGGGGTTCCCTGCGATAGACTACCTGATATATGGTACCGGTACAGATAGCGAAATTATTGCTTCATACAGCAACCAGGCAACCGCCGATTACCTAAACGCTATAGTAAACCAATTAAAAACTATTGCTGAACAGGTTACTAACGACTGGAACGGAACCTACAGAGATACTTATGTAAACAACAACAGTACATCTGTAAGCAGCTCAATAAATATTACAACAAACAACTTTATCAAGAATTTTGAGAAAGATGTAAGAAGCGGTAAAGTAGGTATCCCTGCAGGTATTTTCTCTAACGGAGTTACTTATGCCGATAAAGTAGAGGCTTACTATAAAAATGATGTTTCAAAAACATTGCTTGCTGCCGGTATAAAAGCGCAACAGGATTTTTTTAACGGTAAGGCTTTTAACGGTACAACAACAGGTGCAAGCCTTAAAAGTGCTCTTAATGTTGTAGGCGCTGTTAGAAACGGAGAAAACCTTAGCGCTATAATCAACAATCAGTTTGGTACAATTAATACTGCTGTAAGTGAACTTAATGAAAGTTTCTCTGACCAGATTACTCAGGATAACAACAAAATGCTTACTGCTTATGATGCCATGCAACAAAATGTGGTTTACCTTAAACTGGACATGATGCAGGCTCTTAATATTACCATTGATTATGTAGATGGTGACGGTGATTAATAATGACATCACATATAAAATCATATCTAAACTCATATACTGATGCCGCAACACTGGCCTTTTACAGGCTGGTGTTTGGTTTTATGATGCTGTTAGGCCTCGTACGCTTTGCATCATACGGCTGGATAGATAAGTTTTATATACAGCCTTCCTTCCATTTTACCTATTACGGATTTAGCTGGGTTAAACCCATAGGTATTTATACTTATGGTATTTTTATACTGTGTGCTCTCGCTGCTCTTGGTATAGCACTTGGTTACAAATACAGACTCTCTGCAATTGTTTTCTTTCTAAGCTTCACCTATATAGAGCTTATGGATAAAACAACTTACCTTAACCACTACTATTTTATATCCATAGTAAGCTTTGTAATGATATTTTTACCGGCAGCTTCCTGCTTTTCGGTTGATGCTTATAAAAACCGTGAACGCGCTTTTTCGCAAATACCGCGATGGACAGTAGATGTTTTAAAGCTGTTACTTGCCATAGTATATTTTTATGCCGGACTTGCAAAACTTAATTCCGACTGGCTTTTACGGGCCATGCCATTAAAAATATGGTTATCAGGCCATGCCGAACTTCCTTTAGTTGGTCCCCTAATGCTTAAAAACTGGGTACATTATTTCTTTAGCTGGTTTGGTGCTATTTATGACCTGGGTATAGTATTCCTGCTGATAAACAAAAGATTCAGGCTTATAGGTTTTGCCTTTGTGGTTGCTTTCCATCTGTTTACGGCTCTTCTATTTCCTATAGGTATGTTTCCTTATGTGATGATTGTTTCTACACTGATATTCTTTGGCAGCGACTTTCATAAAAAATGCCTGGCAATACTAAGCAAAGCTTTAAGGCTTCCGTCAATAGCGATTGACAGTACAAAAAAATACATTCCGCGTTTCAGGCCGCTTTATAACTTCAGTATTGTATTCCTCTCCCTGTTACTATTGTTTCAGCTAACCTTTCCGTTTAGGTATTTATGCTACCCGGGTGAGCTTTTCTGGACCGAAGAAGGGTTTAGGTTTTCATGGAGAGTAATGCTTATGGAAAAAGCAGGTTACGCTCAGTTTATTGTTACCGACTCTAAAACCGGAAAAAGCATTTATGTAAATAACGAAGATTTCCTTACCCGCTTTCAGGAAAAACAAATGTCTTTCCAACCCGATTTTATACTGGAATACGCGCACTACCTGTACGACCATTATGAAAAAAAGGGAATGACAAACCCTGAAGTAAGGGTAAACTGCCATGTGGCACTTAACGGAAGGCTAAGCCGACCGTATATTGATCCAAAAATAAATTTAGCAGATAAAAATGAATCATTCAAGCACAAAGACTGGATATTACCTTTTGAAGAAACTATTTGGGGGCTATAGCCTGTTGTTGCTATTGCTGCCGGTATTTGCCCTGGCACAAAATACCATTACTGGAAAAGTAGTTTCTGATAGAGGAGATGCTATTCCCTATGTGGATATATTTAATAAAACTGCAAACAGTTCTTTGTCAACTAACGGGAAAGGTGTTTTTAAAATAAATGCTTCTACCCCTCAAACCCTTGTGTTTTATACTGATGGTTATGTGCTTATTGAGCAGACTTTATCTCCGTCACCAAGCGAAACTATTGTTACCCTACAAAAAGTAATTGACCTTGACGAACTGGTTATCCAGCAGGAAAAGTTTAATTCGCTTAATAAAATGAAGGATATAGATGGTACAGCTATTTATGCCGGAAGAAAAACAGAAGTTATAAGTGTTGACAAAATCACTGCTAATAAGGCGACTAACAATACACGCCAGATTTACGCACAAATTGCGGGGCTTACTATTAACGAAAATTCCGATGGCGGATTACAGCTTAGTATAGGAGGCCGAGGATTAAACCCTAACCGTACCTCAAACTTCAATACCCGCCAAAACGGATATGATATAAGCGCTGATGTTTTGGGGTATCCCGAAAGTTACTACACCCCTCCTACCGAGGCTTTAGCAGAAATTCAGGTAATACGCGGTGCTGCTGCATTACAGTACGGCACACAGTTTGGCGGGCTGGTAAACTTTAAGTTCAAAGCACCATCGGGTAAACCTATTGAAGGGGCTACAAGAACAAGTGTAGGATCTTACAACCTGCTTACCAACTTTACAAGCCTTAGTGGCACAACAGGTAAGTTTAGCTACTACACCTTTTTTAATTACAAACAGGGAGATGGTTTCAGGCCAAATTCCAACTTTAACAGCCGTAACTTTTTTGCCAACCTAAACTATCAGTTTACCGAAAAGACGTCAATTCACTTTGATTATACCCTTTTTGACTATCTGGCTAAACAACCGGGTGGATTGACTGATTATATGTTTAATCAGGATATGTTTCAGAGTAACAGGAACAGAAACTGGTTTGATGTAAACTGGAACCTGTTTGCGTTAAGATTGAATCATCAATTTACCGAAAAATCTCAATTCTCATTGCAACTTTTTGGATTGGATGCCAGTCGTAAGGCATTGGGTTACCGCTCTAACAGGGTATCAAACCCCGATACCGAAGGTACAGTGCGCGACCTGCTTAAAGGTGATTTTGTTAACTGGGGTGCCGAGGCTCGTTTTTTACAGCAATATGACATTAACGGAAATAGCAGTGCCTTACTTATAGGTGCAAAATACTACCAGGCAGAAAACACCTCTATGCAGGGACCGGGAAGTGCAAACAGTAATCCTGACTTTAATTTTGATTTTGATAATTTCCCTAATTATGCCAGTCAGAGTGATTACACCTACCCTAACCTAAACACAGCTTTCTTTGCCGAAAATATGTTCAGGCTATCGCAAAACTTTACCCTCACTCCGGGTATAAGGGTAGAAAACATCAGAACCAAGGCGAACGGATATTACAGAAGAATAAATACTGACCTTGCGGGAAATGTTATTCTTGACGAGACAGAATATGAAAACGTAACTAAAGACCGAACCTTTGTACTGTTTGGCCTGGCTGCCAGCTACAAACCTAATAACCGTATTGAGTTTTATGGTAACGTAGCACAAAACTACAGGTCGGTTACCTTTAATGATATACGTACCGTGGCACCAAGCCAGATAATTGATCCAAACATTACCGATGAAAAAGGATATACTTCAGATATTGGTATACGCGGTAAACTAGGAAACAAATTATCGTATGATGCAAGCGTTTTCGGTTTATTTTATGACGACAAAATTGGTGATTACCAAACCGAAAATCCTAATGGTGCAGCAGCGGTTGTACGTTACCGAAGTAATATAGGTACCGCATTAACCTATGGTTTTGAAACCTTGCTGGACTGGAATATTGCCGACACCTTTTTTGCAGAAAGCGATTTTAAATGGAATGTATTTACCAATACAGCTATTACAGGCTCTGAATACCTAAAATCAGACGCTCCCGGCATAGAAGGCAACGAAGTGGAGTTTGTACCTATGTTCAACATAAAAGCAGGCACGGGGGTAGGCTATAAAGGTTTTACATGTAGTGTTCAGTTTACACACCTGTCATCGCAGTTTACCGATGCCAATAATACTACCTCAACAGCAGATGATAATACTTATGGTATTTTTGGTAAGATACCATCATACTATGTTGCCGATATATCTGCTTCATACCAGTGGAAAATGCTGAAACTGGAAGCCGGTATAAATAACTTTACCAACAACTATTATTTTACCCGAAGGGCTACCGGATATCCGGGGCCGGGTATAATCCCGTCTGACCCAAGAATATTTTATACCACACTGGAAATAAAGTTCTAAAAATAGCAAACGCCCGGGCCAAAACCCGGGCGTTGCAAATCAAAACCAATAAAAAAACATTATGAAAAAGTTTAATTCCTCCTTATCTGTAATGTAGGGTTATTTGCCCTAACTGCCCTATCAGGCTAAATGAATTGAATATCGAAACTTTAGCATTACGGGCATAAATCCATCTGTCCAGTGGTTTTTCATACCACATTTGCTTCACGGTATAACCGCCGTATATTTTTTTAAGCCTCAGTAGTATCTCTACATCAAACAGGCTTTTGGTCAGAAACCTTTTACCAAAGGCTATCTCTACCACATCGCTCGACATTATTTTCACTCCGCATTGCGCATCCCTGAAATCAAGACCAAACATTTTACTCACGGTAAAATTTATTAACTTGTTTAAAAACTTTCTCGTAGGCTCTGTAGAAATATCGGCTCCCATCCTACTTATCCTGCAACCGCTAACCACTTTAAATTTTGAGTGTGTTATGGTTTTTACCAAATCACTGAAATCCTGAAAGTTTGTAGATAGATCGGCATCCATAAAGCCTATATAATCAAACTGCTTTTGTTTTTCAAGACTCATCATACCAAGACGTATTGCCTCTGCTCTTCCTACATTCTTTTTGCAGTTGTATATACTTATACGGCCCTTGTTTTCTTTTTGTATATCTCTAAGCACTTCAAGTGTACCATCGGTACTGCCATCATTTACAAAACACAGGTGATAACCAAGGTTTTTAAACACAAAACTCCTGAACTCATCACTTAACAACCAAGCTTCTTCATTATAGCACGGTATAACCACACCTACACAACTATTTTGTATATATCTGTTATTATTACCTGCTTTAAGCTCTGTTTGGCCTCCTATGAGCCTTTTTACCCTTATTCCAATCTCTTTAAGACTTAAAGGCTTTTTCATATACTCATTAGCTCCAAGTTCAAAACCTTTCTCTATAATATCATCGTCTGTATTACCGGTTAAAATCATTACCGGGGTATCGTGTCCCTTTACATATCTTATATATTTCAAAACCTCTAAACCCGATGATTTGTCATTTATTTCGGCTAATGTGTTTGCGGCAGAATGCTGATCTGCTGTAACCGACATATTAATATCAATAATCGCTAAATCAGGTTTATGGATGTCATAATACTGAACCGCGTCAAAAATATTATCGGCGCTTATGACCTCATATCCCAAATCGGTTAGTGTTTTTTGAAGAGACAGCAATACCAGTTGCTGATCATCCATTATTAATATTTTCATCTCGTGTGTTTTAGTGATTTTGATATATCAAAGTTACGTTAGTACTAAAAGCTTTAGCCTTAAATTTAGATAGCCTGTAATTTGATGTCGACGAACTGTTTATTTTTATCGATTTACTACACCTTTAAAAACATAAAAAAACCCCAATAACTGTTAAGTCAAAGGGGCTTCGCTTTAAAAAAAATAGACATTAGTAAAGCTAACATTAAACATTAATGATTTTGGTATTCTGTAAGGCTATCGGTATTATGGCGGGGGATTACAGCTACATAATTAACCATGTTGCCTAATCATATCGCAAAGATGTAGAATATCGAAAAACTCTAAGGGTGATTTTCGGTGAATGGCCTTTTTGTTTAGACGAAACAAAAAGTTCTTCTGATAATTTAATTGGAAATGCTATAAAAAAACAACCATCCCGGAGTGTTAAATACCTAAATCCTCCGAGATGGTCAAACTAGCTAAAAAAAGAATTAATATAAAAATATTACTCAACTAAACCCTTAGAATTGCTTAAGGCCATATTGTGTAAAGTAATTAGAGGATTAAAAATTGCCCCACATAATCCTTAATTATCTTTACAGCACCTATATAAGAATTCCTAAAAGAGTTGAAGCAAAACTATAGCTAATTATGACCATTGTAAAACTTAAAACTTTAAATATTATGGAATTTTCCCTGATTTTAAAAGAAAAAAAACAAACATAAAACACTAACAAACAACACATTAAAAGCTATAAAAACTAATTATCGCTCTTTGTGGAACTGCTCCTTTTTTTCGTTTATTTTTTTCTTTTTTTTGACAATTTTGTAAGCCATATAAGACATGATTGCAATAAAAACAAATATTGCACCCAGTAACATAAAGATGAATTTACTTTTTGTTTGCTTTTGTGATTTCTGTTTTTCTTCAGATAAATCGTTAACTACAGCATTTAAAGACTTCTTCTCTTCAGCAATTATCCTTTTTGTTTCTTCAAAATAAAGTTGATTATAATACTCATAATTTTGGGTATCCTTTATGGCTTTATAATTTTCAGATAGTTGTTTATAGACTTCCTTTTTTATGGAAAGATCATTCATTTTATCTAAATCAGAATCCACTTCCTTTAATAAACCAATCGCCTTATTATTTTCGTTTTTCTGTTTGTAAATCCTGGAAAGTCCCATTTTAGCATAAGCCAGGCTATGACCTGAATTTACTTCAAGTGAATACTTTACTGCTTGTTTAAAATTAAGTTCGGCAGCATCAAGGTCGTTCATTTCTATGTAGCAGTCTGCAATATTATTATAGGCTATGGCTACACTCACCATATTAATTTTTTCAGAAATATATTTTTTATACACATTTGCTGCCTCTTTAAAATAAGGCAATGCATACTCACATCCCAAACTTGAACGCTGTATTAGTCCCTTAACTATAAGTATGTTTCCGCCAAGATATTTTAAGGAATCAGGAATTGCTTCGGTTTTAAAAACCTCTTCGGCCTCATTAATATATAACAGTGCCTTATCATCAAGCCCGAGTCTTCTGTACTGCCCGCCAATAAACCCCGATACCTGAATCTTGTTTACCGGGCTACCTTTTTCATCTGCTATTTTTTTGGCTTTAAGTGCCGTTTCCATAACAGCATCGTGATTTTTTAAAACGGCATAGGCATTTGCCGATGTTAGCAAATAGCTAATTTGCATTGAAGGATCTGTGATGGTAGGGTAAATCTCATCAACCCGTCTTATTGCTTCCTTAGGGTTATTATACACCATAAGATTAAGCTCTGTTTTAAGACTGTCAAGATTTACCTGTGCTGTTGTATAACCAAATACAAACAACAGGTATATAATTAATTTAACTTTTGGCAAAGTGATTTTATTCATGGTCAATACTAAAATAAATCACGTACAAGGTACTTATTATTTTAAGCAGACTCTTTTTCTTTATCTATTTTCTTTTTAAGAAAGTTTATAAACTGTTTTGGTGTTAAATCAGTAACCGATTTAAACACTACAGTAAAGGCACTGTGTGACGAAAAACCGCAAATTTCTGCCAGGTAACTCACCTTATACGTTAAATATTTTTTATCAGACTGCATTAATGCTACTATATAATTAATACGTAAATCATTTATATAGGCATTGAAATTTTTACCTTTATTATTATTGATAATATCCGACAGGTATTTTGAGTTGGTTTTTACCTTTTTTGATAAAAGTTGTAACGACATATTAGGGTTGGTAAACTCATCTCCCCGTTCAAACTCCTTAAGCTTCTCCAATACTGCCTGTTCTGTCTTTTCAGATATTGCCAGTACCTTGCCCTCAACTTTATCCGCTACCTCATTAGCTACTAATACAGGGGCAGGAGAAGCTGTAATAACCTTAGCGGCTTCAACTCTTGATAATAGTTTTTCAAATTTATTATACTCGTCGTCCAGCTTTTTATTATACACAAAATAAGCTATAAACACAATGGCAAAAACCAGTAACATACCTACAAACATACTGGTATACCTGGACATATCTTTATTAATAACGATGTTTTGCTCTTTTTCAATTTCAGTTATCAGGGTATTTCTGGCTTCGCGCTCCTTCCATATAAGTGCTGTAGAGACTTCCTTATACTCTAAAGAGTTTTCACTATATAACTTTTTATCATCTGTTTTTAAATACAGTTCTGAAAGGTTTTGGTATACATCTGCCTTTACCCACGATTCAATTACATTACAGGCCTGTGCTGCCTCAAAAGCAGCCTGAGCCACATCATACTGACTGTTTTTAATGGCTATTTGCCCCATACCATTGTAGGCAGAAGCCGCTATTGACGAAAACTCAAACCCTATTCCCTTTAAAATATCAATGCATTTTTGATAATGAGTTGCTGCTGCTACATAATCAGTAGCCAAAAAGCTAGCATCGGCAAGTGCTTTTCTGATCTTTGCCTTTAAAACAGGGTGGTTTGCCTTACCGCTTTCCAATATTTTATTAGATGATGAGAGCACATTAATTGCTTCACTATACTGTTTGGACTTTATTAGCACTCCGGCTTTTTCATACAGAATTTTAGCTTCAACCACTGTTTTGGCATCTGCATCCTTTATCTCTTTTAGCTCTTCTTCTGCTTTTGTAATATAAGATGATGCCCTGTCTTCAATACCGAAAAAACGACACCTGGAAGAAATAGCTACATACACCAAACTTTTAAGAAAATGATTATCGCCGGAATCAGCTATAAAATTTGCCTTGAAAAGATATTCGATACTTTCGCTAAAATCATCTGTAAGGAATTTACTTTCAGAAAGCAGATAGTACGCTTTTATCTTATCATTATTGCTGTTAGCATTTTTAAGAAGGTATTCGGCTTCTTTGATGGTTTGTACAGGGTTGTTATAATATTCGTTTATATTTTCCGTAAAAATCTTTTCAGTATCAGTGACAATCTGAGCTATGGAATTTTCTGAAAAAAGTAACAGAAAAGTAAATGATATGATAAACCTGAAAAACATAAACATCGATTTCTGCTACAAAGATAATCTTTTGTAAAAATGTTAAAGTCGATTTTTTATGTCTTTAGAAAACTTTAATAAAGTAATTAATGTTATATCAGAAAGATATTATTTTGAAGTGTTTATATTCTTAACAAATTCAAGTATTTGTTTTACATCTAAAACAAAATCAGGATTCATATTCTCTATAGCATACCCCGGCATATAGGGTACTTCGGCACTATCAGGTTTTTGTACTACTGTTATACCTCCTGATTCTTTTATAGCCTGAAGCCCGGCAGTACCATCGGCATTTGCTCCCGACAGTAATACAGCTGCCAGTGAAGGCCCGTATATATCGGCAGCCGACTCAAAAGCCACATCAATACTGGGACGGCTGTAGTTTACCTTTTCGGATGTATCTAATGATATCGTTTCGTCTTTTTCAAAAAGCAGATGATAGTCAGACGGAGCTATGTATATATACCCCGGCTCTACCGGAACCTTGTCTTCCACTTCCATAATAGGTATAGTAGTTTTTATGGATATAAGGTTTTCCAGTAAATTATCCTCCCCGCTTTTGCGATGCAGTACTATTACAAGGGCAAAAGAATTGAGCCGTTTCAGTTTGGGGAGTACTTCTATAAGTACTTCAAGACTTCCGGCCGAACCACCTATAAGTAGTACCTTGCATCCTGAAATTATTTTACTTTCTTCCATATCTTCTCCCTGTTAAGTTGCTGAAATTTATCCTGAACGGTAGAAAACTTAATAGTTTCCTTAGTCCCCAGTGCCAAATAACCCAACCCCGACAAACTACTATCAAACAATCTTAGCACTCTATCCTGCAAATGTTTATCAAAATAAATAAGCACATTACGACACATTATTAAGTCAAACTCGTTAAATGATGCATCTGAAACCAGATTGTGTTGCGAAAACACCATTTTTTCGTTAAGCTCACAGCTAAATTTGGCCAATCCGTAATTTGCCGTATAATAGTCTGAAAAGTCCTCATTCCCTCCCGAAAGTCTGTAATTTTCTGCATACTGCTTAATCATTCTTAGCGGGAACAGGCCTCTTTTGGCTGTATCGAGAACAACCGAATTTATATCTGTTGCATACAGTAATGATTTATGCAGCAAATTAGCTTCCTTGAGTAATATAGCCATAGAGTATACCTCTTCTCCGGTTGAGCAGCCCGCATGCCATATCCTTATAAAAGGTTTGGTAGCCAGTACAGGCACGATTTCTTCACGCAGCAATTTATAAAACATCGGATCCCTGAACATCTCGGTAACATTAACCGTTATCTCCTCTACCAAATGCTTTACATACCCCTCTTCACTCCTTATTTTGGAAAGCACATCAGAAAAACGGGATATACCATCTATCTGGTACAACCTTTCCACACGCCTTTTTAAAGAAGCTTTAGAGTAGCCACTAAAGTCGTAACCATAATATTCAAACACCTCATTTATCAAAACTTCAAGTTCACGGTCACTAATCATACAGTTTTATATGGTATTTAATAAAAGTAATAATTTATCTACATCAATAGGTTTGGAAATATAGGCATCGGCACCCGCTTCAAGGCATTTTTCCCTATCGCCTGCCATGGCCTGAGCCGTAACCGAAACTACAGGTAACAGTTGCCTGTGTGGTATTTCCTTTATAAGCGGTATGGCTTCATAACCGTCCATATCGGGCATCATCATATCGATTAATACAACATCTACCCCTGTATCGCCCTTTAGCATCTCAATCGCCTCTTCGGCTCCGCTGCAGGACATACACTCAAACGACTTAGCCTTTAACGTTGCTGTTAATGCAAAAATGTTTCTGGCGTCGTCGTCTATTATTAAAACTTTTTTACCCATTAGTTCTATTTTATCAGGCTTTATCGTAAAGCCATACCCTTAATAATGAAAGTAACTGATCTACATCTACCGGTTTGGTTATATAATCAGATGCTCCTGCATTGATACATTTCTCCCTGTCTCCCGTCATGGCTTTTGCCGTTACGGCAATAACCGGAAGATCTTTAAGGTTTTTGGCCTGCCTTATTCGGGTAGCCGTTTCATAACCGTCCATATTAGGCATCATCATATCCAGCAGCACTATATCTACATCAGGACGTTCCTCTAAGACTTTAAGTGCTTCCTTACCATCTATAGCTGTTAGCACGTTCATTTTAAGTACTTCCAGCGCCTTGGTTAACGAGTAAATGTTTCGCACGTCATCATCTACCACAAGCACCGTTTTACCGTTAAGGATATTATTGAGGGTATTAAAGTTTTTGTTCTTTTTATTGTTTTCCTTTTTGTTTTGCTCCACAAGGTGAAGGAAAAGCGAAACCTCATCAAGCATTCGCTGATACGAATGGGCCGTTTTGATAACTATGGAGTCGGCATACTTCTTAATTTTAAGCTCCTCTTTCATGGAAAGGCTCTTACCTGTAAACACAATAACCGGAATATTATCAAGCGACTCGTTTTTTACATTTTCAAGTAGTTCATAAGCCTGTTTATCGGGCACACCCATATCTAGTATTACACAGTCTACATTAGCTGCCTGTAATGCAGTAACACCATCGTTCACCTCGCTCTTAATCTCTGATTTTATATCATTGGTTTCAAGGAAATAAGCCAATGCCTTAGCATGCTTTGGGTTATCTTCTATAATAAGCACCTTTTGCGAATCACGGTTTACTATATGTTCGATTTTCCTGAACACATCAGGAATCTGCTCATAGGCAACAGGCTTATCCAAAAAGTTTACAGCACCTTTTAAAAGGCTTTCCTGTTTCACTTTGTAAGACGACATTATATGTACAGGAATATGTTTAGTAAGTACATTGTTTTTTAGCTCCTCCATTACTTCCCATCCGCTTTTTACCGGAAGCTGAATATCCAGCAACACTCCTATAGGCTTGTATTTTAATGCCAGATTAAGTGCCTCATCACCCCTAACCGAAACTACTCCCTTATAACCTCGCTGGTGGGTAAAATCTAGTAATGACTTGGCAAAATTAGTATCATCTTCCACAATAAGTATTACCTTATCACCTTCATTTACCTCATCTCTGTCATCCGGAACATCATCAGGGATTACAGGGCTTATATACCTATCTTCGATTACAGGCTTAGAATTAACTTCAGTAAGTTCTTCAATTTTTTCCTTTGCGGCTACTGTCGTTGGCTTATTAACTATAAGTTTACCCGATGTTGCACCCAGCACAGGTACGGTAAGTGTAAACTCGCTACCTTTATTAATATCACTAACCAAAGTGATTTCTCCTCCCAGTAGTTTTGACAGTTCCCTACTGATAGAAAGTCCCAGCCCGGTACCGCCATACTTGCGTTTAGTAGAACCGTCGGCCTGTTGGAATGCCTCAAAAATAAGAGGTTGCTTTTCACGCGGTATACCTATACCAGTATCTTTTACAGTGAAAGATACGAGCTTATCATTACCCTGAATCTTTTTGATTTGCAGGGTTACAGATCCTTCTGCCGTAAACTTAATGGCGTTAGAAATAAGGTTCTTTAATATCTGATCCAGTCGCATTTTGTCTGTTTTCACCACCAGCGGAGCATCCTTATCATCTATAAGAAACTGAATGTTCTTTTCTTTTGCAACTTCGGCAAAAAGATTTTTTAACCCTTCGCTAATTTCCCTGACCGAAACATCCACAAACTCAACTTCCATTTTACCAGCTTCAATTTTAGAAAGATCTAAAATCTCATCAATCAGCCCCAACAATCCGTTACCGGAGCTTTGTATAACCTTAGCAAACTCTATTTGCTCATCGGTCATGTTCTTATCATTGTTTTCAGAAAGCAGTCGGCTTAAAAGCAATATTGAGTTAAGCGGTGTGCGAAGCTCATGTGACATGTTTGCAAGGAATTCCGACTTATATCTTGTACTAAGTTCAAGATCTTCGGTTTTCTTCTGGATTTCCATATTCCTTTCCTCCAGAAGCGTACTCCTTTCGGCAAGTTCTTCATTAGTTTGCTGAAGTTCTTCCTGCTGTACTCTTAGCTCTTCTTCAGACGCCTGAAGTTTAGAGGTTTGCGCTTCCAGTTCGGCGTTAATGTTTTCAAGTTCACTATGCTGTATAATAAGTTCTTCCGACTGTGCCTGTGTTTCTTCCAGTAGTTCCTGTATTCTCTGTCTGTTTTGGGCGGCCTTAATCGCTATACCAATATTATTGGCTACTGATTTTAGGAACTCCATATCACGCGGGGTAAATTCGTTTACCGAAGCCAGTTCGGCTACCCCTATTACTTTATCATCCACTAACGGAACAGCAACTACATGCTTTGGCTTAACCTCTCCCAATGCGTATGAAATGGTAATATCGTTTTCCAACAGTGATTTCAGTTCAAGTACTTTACCCGATGTTACTGCCTGCCCGGTAATACCTTCGCCTATGCTAAGTCGGTCTCTTTTACTGCCTCCGTAACTATAGCCCGATATCATGTACAATTCCTCTCCTTCACACAGGTAGATAACACCTGCTGCTCCATCTGTAAATTCGGCTATGTATTCTATTATATCTTTAGTAAGCTCTTCGGGGGTTTTCTCGCCAATCATTACCTCGTTGAGTTCGGCCACACCGGCCTGTAGCCACTCCTTATCAGTAAGGGATTTAAATGAACTGTTTAGTGAGCGTGCCATATTATTAAGCGAATAGGCTACCGTACCTAAGGCGTCTTTCTCACTGTCCTCTACCTCTATCTCATAATTACCCTGAGCAATTTGTGAAGCGATATCACTTATAACACGTATCCTTTCGGCCATTATCTCATCCTTATGTCTAAGTTCCTTATGCAGCTTAGCCCTCTCATTATGATCCTTGAGTATTCTTACAAAAAAGGAAATACTTATTAAAAGTGCAAGAATTGCCGCAACTACTATTAATATGGTACTGGTAGAACCATAGGTTTCGGCAGTTGCATTACGTTGCTTTAAAAGTTCCAGTTCCTGGCTCTCCATACGTTTTAAAATAACGCGCATGCGGTCCATAAGCTTTTTACCCCGATCTAAATCGGCCGATAATGTGGTTTCTCCCACTGTTTTTTCTTTTATCAGGCTTTCCAGATAATTAAAAAACTCACCTCTTAACGGTTTTAGTTCCTGTAGGCTTTGCTGCTGTAAAGGATTATCTGCAGTTAGCTTTGATATATTCTCAAATATATTATTTGAGTTGGTTTCGGCATTGTTATACTGCTCCAAAAAGCTTTGTTTACCCGAAACTAAAAATCCTCTTACACTGGTTTGGGCATCTATCAAAACTGTAGCACCATCATTAATGTTATAAATAACTTCCTGAGTATGATTTACATTCCCGTTACTTTTTAATAAGCTGGTAATACTTAAATAAGAAGCTACCGAACTTACTATTAGTATAAACAGTGAAAGCCCAAAAAAGATTCCAAGATTCCGTTTAAAATTACTATCCATATTTTACCTGTTATATCGGGAGTACAACTAAAAAAGTAGCCCCTTCGCCCGGAGTACTTTTTGCTGTTATGAGTCCGTTATGTTTTTCGATTATTTTTTTAGCTATGGCAAGGCCTATACCTGTACCCTCGTATTTTTTTCTGTCATTAAGGCTCTGGAAAATAATAAATATTTTATCCAGATACTGTTCGTCAAAACCAATCCCGTTATCTTTTACTGTAATACGGCAATATTCCCCATTAGCATCTGCAGGCGCATCAATATGCTTGTCGGCAATTATCTCCCCGCTTATCTGTATAATAGGACTAATATCCTTTTTAGTAAACTTTAGCGAGTTACTAAGCAGATTTTGAAACACCTGCCTTAACTGGCTTGGTACCCCTGTTACTTTTGGTAAATCTTTTTTAATTACAATAGCGTTGCTCTCTTCTATAAGATAATCCAAATCAGATACCACCTCATTAACAACAGCGTTTATATCGGTCTTCTCCGGAGCCACATCAGATGACAGCCTGGAATAATCAAGTAAATCAGTAATCAGTTTAGACATTCTTTGTGCCGCTCTAACCGTTCGGTCAACGTAATCCAATGCCTTTTCATCATCGGTAAGATAGCGTTCCTTTATCATCTTGATAAACATTTCTATCTTACGTATAGGCTCTTTCAAATCATGTGAAACTACCCACGAGAACTGCTGTAATTCATGATTCCTAAACTCCAGCTCTTCATTCTTTTTTATAAGTTCTCTTGTCCTTTCCTCTACTTTTGCTTCAAGATTTTCCTCGGCAGCTTTCCTTATTTCAACCTCTTTAGAGAGTATGTCCCTTATATTTTTGAGTTCTGTTTTCTGTTCTGATAGTTTAAGAAAAGTTTTAACCTTCAGTATAAGCAAATCAGGATCTACCGGTTTGGTAATATAATCCACACCGCCTGTTTCATAACCTTTAGAAATAAACCTTTTTTGTTTGTTTACTGCCGAAAGGAATATTACCGGAATATCTTTTGTCCTGTTGCTACCGGCAAGAATTTCGGCCACTTCAAAGCCATCCATACCCGGCATTTGAACATCCAGTATTATAAGGGAATAATTTTGTTTGAGTATCTTTTTTAAGGCTTCCTCGCCCGATTCGGCCGTATCCACCTGCAAATTGTGAACTTCCAGAGTTTTTCTCAGCGCCAAAAGATTCTCAGATAAATCGTCTACAATTAATATCATTGTTTAAAAGGACTCTGTTAGGCAAGAGTTTTTTTGGGGTTTTAAAATTCTTACAAAAGAAGCCTAAGTCTTTTTTAATAAAAAACTATCTTCTTTTTGTTTAATAAAGTCCAAATTTAGGAAAACGTAAACAGAACAGGTTTTCTGTTAAGGTCTTTTTTACAGTATTTTATTTACAAAACAGCATTTTATAACCAAATGCGTAAAATATCTAAAAACCCTTAACAAAAAACTATCGTATATATGCAGCGAAAAAAGCCGCCCCCCAAACTCCGAAAAAAACACAAAATTGCCTGTGGAGGCTTGTTATTTCAAAAGAAAATTTTAAATTTATTGAATAATATCCCCACTAAACAACACACTATGCTGCAATCCTCTTCTGCTCTGCAAAAAGAGTTTAATGATTTACTGCTAAAAGATCTCTCACTGTTTAACTGGTTAACCAAAGAATCCCTTGATGGTATATGGTTTTGTGACCTTGAGCATCAGGGACATTTCTGGATAAATGACACCTTTTGGAAAACTATAGGTCGTCCTAAGCCCGAAGACAAACATGTTTTTGACAGCTGGAGTATGGCTATTAATACTTTTGACAAAAACAGAACCCTAACCCTAATTAGACAATGTAAGGAAAAACCTGAAAAAGGTTTCAACGGTATTTTCGCCTATAGCGACAGTGACAATCATGAAGTTATATTACACTCTAAAGGAAAGGTAATTTATGATGAGAATGATAAGCCTGTAAGGCTAATTATAAAACATTACAAGGAACGTAACCTTAAACAGGAAAAAATTTTAAGCAAGCTTAAAAAACTTAAAAAATTAAGAGTAATACTTAATGAGACCAATAAGGTAGCTAAAGTAGGCGGCTGGGAAATAGACCTTGTTAACCAAAAACTAAACTGGACTAAAGTTACTAAACAAATTCATGAGGTTGACCCCGGTTTTAAGCCCGAACTGGAAACCGCCATCAATTTTTATGAGGACGGATGGAGCAGGGATAAAATAACTAAGCATTTTGCTGAGGCTGTGGAATACGGCAAACCTTTTGACGCAGAGTTAAAAATAGTAACGGCAAAAGGAAACCCGGTATGGGTTCGTACTATAGGAAAACCCGTAATTGAAGACGGGCAATGTGTTCGGGTTTATGGCGCTTTTCAGGATATATCACCCAGAAAAAAACAGGAAGCCATTTATAAAGAGGCGAGAGAGAGGTTTGAAAAAGTATTTAACCATTCCTCCATTGGAATTGTATTGGTTAATACTAATGGGAAAATTATCAGTGCAAACCCTGCTACCATAAAAATGTTTGGGTTTGATGAAAGTGATACCGATTATGCTATTAATAACCTTACCTATAAAGACCTTATACATCCTGATGACCTAAAAACAGCAATCGAATACAGGCAAAGGCTTATTGATGGTGAGATTACCCATTACAGCCTGAGAAGCCGATACTACAAAAAGAACGGCGAACTTATACTGTGCAAGGTTAATGTGTCATACATTGAAGGGACTGAGGATTCTAAAAGTATGATTATTAGCCATATTGAGGACATAACAGCACAAAAGGAACTGGAAGACCAGGTACTGGAACATTCACTCCGTTTTAAAAGTGCTTTTGAATATTCCCCTAACGGTATGGCACTGGTGGGATTGGACGGAAAATGGCTTATGGTTAACAAAAGTCTTTGTAATATGCTGGGATACTCTAAAAATGAGTTTGTTACCCTTACTTTTCAGGACATTACCTATAAAACCGACCTTGATGCCGATTTACGCCTACTTAAGGAAACCCTTGAAGGAAAAAGAGAAACCTATAGTATGGAGAAACGATACATACATAAAGATGGCAGTATAGTATACGGTTTGCTTAATGTATCGCTCATAAGAGACGAGAAAAACGAACCTCTTTATTTCGTATCACAAATAAATGATGTTACAAAAAGGGTAAAAGCTAAAGAAGAACTTCAAAACAGCTTACTGGAACTTGAAGGACTTTTAGGTGCTACCACTCATGTATCTATAATAGAAACAGACTTGGTTGGTAATGTAAAGAAATTTAATAAAGGGGCCGAAAACCTATTGGGCTATAAAGCCGAAAATGTTATAGGAGCCTTTAATGTTGGCGCTATTCACGACAATAAAGAGATTGAAGAGCGCGGTAAAGTACTTTCAAAGCAATACAATCAAAACATTGAAGGGTTTAATGTTTTTGTACACAAAGCTAATTTAGGGTTTTACGACTCTCATGAGTGGACTTACATAAGGAAAGACGGAAGCAGGTTTCCGGTACAACTGGTGGTAACTGCCATTAGAAATAAGTATGATGAAGTTACCGGATATGTAGGTATCGCTACTGATATTTCACAGCTTAAAGAAATGGAAGCTTCTATTTTGAAAGAAAAGCAAAAAGCAGTAGCTGCAAATAAATCCAAATCAGAGTTCCTGGCTAATATGTCACATGAAATCCGTACACCATTGAATGGTGTTATAGGGTTTACCGACCTGTTAATGAAAACCGACCTGAATGAAACGCAAAGAAAGTATATGCAAATGGTTAATACTTCGGCACATTCATTACTGGATTTGATAAACGATATTCTGGATTTTTCTAAAATAGAAGCCGGAAAACTGGAACTTAATGAAGATAAAACCGACTTGGTTGAACTATGTTCACAAACGGTTGACATTATTAAGCACGAAGCTCATGAAAAAGGGCTGGAACTGTTACTGGATATTTCGCCAAAAGTACAACGTTTTATCTATGCCGACTCGGTTAGGTTAAGGCAAATTTTAGTAAACCTATTGGGTAATGCCATCAAGTTTACCGAAAAGGGTGAAGTGGAACTTAAAATAAGAAACAAGAAGACAGAAATCGACGAGGATGAAATGATATTTGAGTTCTCTATTCGTGATACCGGTATAGGTATTGCACCTCATAACCTGCAAAAAATATTCAATGCCTTTGATCAGGAAGACTCCTCCACTACCCGTAAATATGGTGGTACCGGGCTTGGACTAACCATTAGCAACAGGCTACTGGAACTTATGGATAGCCGACTTGAGGTTGATAGCGAACTGAATAAAGGTAGTGTATTCTCGTTTAAAGTGAAATTTAAAACCGAAGTAGGCGAAAGCTTCCCTGAAAAAAATACCGAACTTGTAAACAATGTTCTTATTGTAGATGATAACGAGAACAACCTTACTATTTTAAGGGATATGCTTGCCTTTGGTAAAGTAAATTCGGTTAGTGCTATAAACGGCATTAAGGCGCTTGAAATTCTTGAAAAGGAAAACAACTTTGACCTTGCCATTATTGACTTTAATATGCCATACCTAAACGGTTTGGAATTAATAACACACATTAGGAAAAAGCTACGTATAACCAAAGAAGAACTCCCTATTATGCTGTTACACAGCTCGGTTATCGATAATAAGTCGTTACAAATGTGTAAAGATATGGATGTTAGGTTTGAGGTTACAAAACCTATAAGAATAGATCAGTTATTTGAGTTTATAAACCATATCAATGAAGATGAGGAAACAACTATTGATGAGATTGTAACAACCGGTACCAAAGGTGAAGACCAAACCATTAATATACTTATTGCCGAAGATAATCCGGTAAACCAGTTCCTGGCAAAAACCATTATCCAAAAGGTATTACCTAAAGCTAATATTGTAGTAGCCGAAGACGGGGAAAAGGCCGTTAAGATGTACCGAAGCATGCCTTTAGACCTTATTTTCATGGATATACAAATGCCGGTTATGAGTGGTTTTGATGCTACAAAAAAAATACGATCTCTGGAAGATAGCGACACCCACATCCCTATCATCGCGCTTACAGCAAGAGCCCTTAAAGGCGAAAGGGAACGTTGCCTTGATGCCGGAATGGATGACTATATAACCAAACCTATTATTTTTGACACTATTAAAGAGACCATAAAACTCCACATGCCTGTAGCAAACAGGTAAAATGGTTTTACATAATTTATTTAACTTTAATTATTAAATCCCCACTTTCATGCATTTAAACATTTTAGTTGTTGAAGACAATAATACTGAAAAGGCCGCCAGACTACTTCCGGAAGACTGGCAGGTAACTTATTGTGACAACAGCTATGACGCTATACAGTTAATAAAAAAGGAAGATAGTTTTCAGCTTTTAATGCTGGATGAGTATGCTTCTCCCCTTAGCGCTTACCAGACTTTTGACTATCTTAAATCAGAAATAAAAACCGAAGTACCTGTTCTTGTATTAGGAGAAGAAGGAGAAAACGGAATATTAGAGCATTATCAAAATAAAATGGCTTTTATAAAAAAGCCGGTAACCAACAGTGACATCAAAATCATAAACGATTTGATTGAAAAAAACTTTGTCCCAAAAGAAGTTTCAGACAAGGCTTATTCACTGGATTATCTAAATGCCATATCAGACAGTAATTTTGAGTTCATTAAAGAAACACTGGTAATATTCCGTACTTCTGTAAAAGATAAACTAATTCAGCTAAAAGAAGCTTTAGGTCAAAACGATTTTAAAAGTGTGGCAGAAATTGCCCACAATATAAAACCTTCTTTTGAGATGCTTGAAAACAAAACATCGGTACATATATGCGACCTTTTAAACAACAGGGCTTCTAAAGAGGAAGTACCTGAACTTGTTACAGAACTTGAATCTCAATTTGATAAAATTAATGCCGAACTGGAAAACGATTTTCCTGAATTAATATAATTATGAAAAAGAAAATTCTGGTAGTGGAAGATAATCCTATGGTTGTAAAATCATTAGAGTTCAAGCTGAATAAAGATGGTTATGAGGTAATTGTTGCGGTTGACGGAAGGGTTGCACTGGATACCCTTAAAAACAACAACTTTGATTTAGTAATAACCGATTTGATGCTACCGTTTATTACCGGTTCACAACTAATTGAGCATATTAAAAAAGAAACTCCCACTACACCTATAATAGTACTTTCTACAGCTACACAGGAAGACATCATTATGGATGCCTTTACTATGGGTGTAGATGATTTTATTACAAAACCTTTTAGCCCTAATGAGCTTTCATTAAGGGTTAAACGTAGCCTTGGTAAAACTTAATACTCCTTTTGAGAATTGGAAAAGCTTTACGACTACATATATTACAACAGTGGTTTTGAGTGGATAGTAAACCTGAATATATTAATCAGTTTACTTTTTCTGCTTTTAATACTGTTGCTTATTTTGTTTATCCTTTATTTAAGGGTATACAAAAACCTCCGAAATATTAAAAAAGCCGAACACATAGAAAAGCTTACCGATTTTATTAACGGATATCTTTTTGATACTGAATTTGAAGAAGCAGGTATTGAAGAGTTTAGAGTAAATCATGTTAGGAGTAAACTCCAAAAAAAGGTAACCACAAAAGAGATTCTTGTATATAGTCAAAACTTTAAGGGAGAGGCTAATGCCTCTATCAAAAAACTTTTTTTCAGACTTGAACTGGACAATTTGGCATTTAAGGAAATAGCCAGCAGGAAATGGTACCTGCGTGCCCGTGGTATGCATACGATTTCCAATATGGGAATAAAAATACAGGAATCAACAGCTGTTAGGCTTCTTAACGACAAAAAAGTTGAAGTCAGGCTACAGTCGTTACTGTACTTTATAAAACTCTCTCAAAAATATCCGCTTAACTTTTTATATAGATTAGAAGAGCCTTTAACTATCTGGCAGCAAATTCATATCGAAGATGCTCTTAAAAGTTATAAAGAAGAAATCCCCGACTTTTCTAAGTGGTTAAACCACAAACAGCCTACAGTAATAGGCTTTTGTATAAAACAAATTTCGGCTTTTAATCAATATGAAAATGTAGAAAAAGTGGTTCCGTTCCTGGAACATCCCGAAGAGATGCTGAAAAAAGAGGCTATAAGATGTATGCGAAAAATGGGGAACCATGAGTCGGTCGATATTGTGCTTACTATTTTTGCTTCTGAAAATAATACTATTAAAAAAGAGATAATTAAGCTGATAAAAGAAGTAGGTTCGTATAACCAGCTTCAGGCATTATCTTACGAGTTAAAGGGAGATAATGAGGAAATTAAAATTGAATATTTAAAAGCAGAAGAACACTTTTTAAAGTAAAAAGCCATGAATTACGAACTTTTAGTTGACATAGCGAGCTGGCTTTTCCTGATATATGCATGTGTCATATCATCAGGTTATCTTTTTGCTGCCGTCTTTTCTTTTTTGGAAATAAAAAAATATAAAAGGGAAAACATCCCTACAGATGATGTTACACTGTTACAAAGCACTTCTCTCCCACCCGTTTCGGTACTGGCCCCGGCCTATAACGAAGAAGCTAACGTGGTAGAAAATGTGAAATCACTTCTAACGGTAAACTATCCTTCTTATGAAATTGTAGTTATTAACGATGGTAGTAAGGATAATACCCTGCAAAGACTTATAGATACTTTTGATCTTGTTAAAGATGAATCCCTTCGATACAACTCTATCCCAACACAGGAAATAAGAGGGGTATATATGTCTACACACAAAGCGTATAAAAATCTTACTGTAATAGACAAGGCTAACGGAGGTAAGGCCGATGCTCTTAATGCAGGTATAAACAACTGTAAACACGACCTAATTTGCTGTATAGATGTTGACTGTATTTTGGAAGACGATGCTTTACTAAAACTGGTTAGCCCTTTCCTTAATAATGAAAAAACAGTAATTGCCTCGGGCGGAATTATCCGTGTGGCAAACTCATGTATTATTGAGGACGGTCGTATTATTGAAGTGCGACTACCGGATAAGTTTTTAGCGAGGGCACAAATACTTGAATATTTCAGGGCTTTCCTAATGGGGCGTATGGCATGGTCAAGGCTGGACGGACTCCTACTTATATCGGGGGCTTTTGGTATGTTCAACAAAAAAATTGCCATTGAGGCAGGTGGTTACAATACCAAAACCGTGGGTGAAGACATGGAGCTTCTGGTACGTATGCGCCGAATGATGCGTGAGAAAAAGGAACCTTACACTGTAGGTTTTATACCCGATCCGCTTTGCTGGACCGAGGTACCTCAGCAGTGGAAGGTACTTCACAGGCAACGTAACCGATGGACCCGCGGTACCATGGAAACACTTTGGATTCACCGTAAAATGCTTTTTAATCCAAAATTTAAGGTACTGGGTGTACTAAGTACACCTTACTGGATGTTCTTTGAGTGGCTTGCTCCTATTATTGAGTTCTTCGGGGTACTGTTTATCATACTGTTGTATGCATTAGGCAGACTGGACTGGACAATTTTTCTTAGCTTTTTTGCTGTGGTATACTTCTTTTCAGTACTGTATTCTGTCACGGCGATTTTCTTTGAGGAATACTCCTTCCAGCAGTATAAAAAACCGAAGTACATATTCAGGCTCGTAGGAACTGCTTTTGCAGAACCCCTGCTGTATCATCCGTTTGTAATGTGGGCCGCCATAAAAGGAAATATAGACCTTATAAGAGGTAAAAACTCATGGGGTACAATGAGCCGTACAGGACTGGCAAATCCGCAAAAGAAACAAGTATAATTTTTAAAGAGTTTTAGTGTGAAAATTATTTTAGTTAACATAGCAAAATCAATAATAGCGGGCTTTTATATAATGGCAGCACTTTTGTTTGCCCCTGCGGCTTTCGCCCAGCAAACAAGTGACGAACTATATACCGAAGCCCGTAAAGAGGCTTTTAATAATAAAAATTATAAAGAGGCTATTACACTTGCTCAAAAGGCTTTAGAGCAAACACCCGACTATCAGGACCTGAACATCTTTATAGGCAGACTGTATACATGGGACGGACAAACGGAAAATGCTCGCAATACATTTGACAGTGTAGTCAAAAAATACCCAAACAATCAGGATGCATACCTTGCCTACGGAAGTTTGGAATACTGGAGTAAAAACTATGATAAGGCATTAAAACTTACCGATAAAGGTTTGGCTATAAACCCAAAGTCAGAAGAGTTATTATTACTTAGAGCCAGGATATTAAGCGATTCCAGAAAGTACCCTGAAGCAAACAATTCATTAAAAACATTACTGGAAATAAACCCGAAAAACAATGATGCACGTACGCTGAGCCAAAAAATAAGCATGATGAGCTCTAAAAATGCAGTAGGTATTAATTATGATTACTATCACTTTGACAAACGTTTTGATGACGACTGGCACATTGCAGGTATAGATTATACAAGACAGGGAAGTTTTGGTACTGTAACAGGTCGTGTTAATTATGCTAACAAATTTGCTATTGATGCGCTACAGTTTGAAATAGAGTCCTACCCCCGTATATCAAATACCTTTTATGCATTTGTAAACTTAGGGGTGTCTGACGACCAGGGTATTTTCCCGGAGTACAAAACAGGCTTCTCCTTATTTGCAAACCTACCAAAAGGTTTTGAAGCCGAAGGTGGTTTCAGGATGCTTAGCTTTTCGGGAGAACAAACCTGGACCTATACCGCATCTGTGGGAAAATATTATAAAAACCTATGGTTTAATTTAAGGGCTTACATCACTCCAAATAGTGATTCGGTAGGTCAGTCCTATCAGCTTACTACACGTTATTACCTTGGCGGACCTGATGATTATTTAAGCTTAAGGCTGGGAACAGGTGTTAACCCTGACGGACAAAACAATATATTGCTTAACGGTGAAGTGTTTAACTACAAATTAAAGTCTAACAATATAGCTGCAGAATACAGGACTACCATAAGCCGGACTTATGTTTTTTATTTAAAAGCCGGGCTTGAAAATCAAAAATATGCACCAGATGCTAAAGGGAATCAAATCTCGGCAGGTATTGGCGCCATAAAAAGATTCTAAAAAAATAACACCCGCTATCAACGGGTGTTACTCAACCAAACCAACCATAAAACTATCATAAACCTATTTGTAGGTATTTATGAAGTATCTTTATTTTTAATTAAGACAAAGTCTCATACTTCCTGTAAGTCTTTTAACCCTTGCCTCTATTTCAGATATGCTAAGTGGCATTTTAGCATAATCATTAACACCTAATTCAAAACTCTTATTAAACACACCTTCATCACTATGACATGAAACAACCATAACCGGTGTAGACTCCTTTTTAATAAGTCTTATGTATCTTAAAAGCTCCAGTCCTGCTGTATTACCTCTGCCTTTGTTTATAAAAGGCATCACAGCATATGCTACAGGCAGGCTAATATCTGCTATAAGTAAATCAGGCCTAAAAGCCTCATAGCTCTGTTTTGCATCTGTAGCGTTATCACAGCATTCTATATCATAACCTAAGTCGCTAAGGCATCTGCCAATTGACATTAATATATGCCTTTCGTTATCAACAATTAATACTTTCATAATCTCCTTAGCATTAATAAACTTTATTACACTTATCTCTGTTTGCACTATCACCTTAACCTTTTAAAAAGCATTTACGGTATTTTTGGGGTATCGGTTATCATTGGGGGCAATAATTTTCGATTCACTTATTTCCGGCTTCGGTGCTAATTACATTACAAATGTCCGTCAAGTTTCAAACTTTTATGTCTACTTTTCGATTAACGAGCCTTAACTGTAGACGAACGGGTTTATATCATCCGCTAATATGTTAAGTTTTGCTTCATCCTTCGGCAAATACCATCCTCTATAATAACAAAAAAGCCTTCGCAAGGGAGGCTTTTCTGAGCATTAACCAATTTACATTCCAATCATTACATCTTTTTCCTAAGTAAAAACATTGTTATCCTCCTGGGGGCTTAGTCAGATAATCTATTCTGTTTTTTTCTGTTTAAAAAAATAGCATTTACGGTATTTTTGGGGTATCGGTTATCATTGGGGGGCAATAATTTTCGATATCTCTGTTATTAATTTGTCATTAATTACACTGCAAATATCCGCCGGATTTAAAACTTTTTAACCCGTTTTTCGATTAACAGACTTTAACTGTAGACGAATGGAACATCTTATTCCGTTAATCAGTTTCTTATCCCAAAATCTCTGTTAGTTTCAAACTGTATAAAAACAAGAAAGCCTCCGTACGGAGGCTTTCTTAGCATTAATCAATTGCATTCCAATCATTATATCCTTCACCTAAATAAAATTATCATAATCATTTTTTGGGGGCACAAATACGATAACCTTGTTTTGCTTATTGCTATAATTATACTGCAAAGATGTAATAATTTGATAAGCTAAACGGGACTTCTTCGATGAACGGAATTTTACTGTAGATGAATGGTTTTAATTTACCCGATGAATTGATTGAGCCTCTTTAAACCTAAAATTACAGCATAAAAAAGCCTCCCTAAGGAGGCTACCTGAAAATAAACATTAAGTTAATTGTGTATCCTAACTGTTTATCTCTTTATTACAGACTATTTAACCATCATAAATATTTTTGGGGACATATAAGTATGACTATAGTTCTATTTGTTTATCAATTACACAACAAATGTCGGGAGATGTAAAAAAAGTTAATGTCATATTTCGACTATCGGTAAATTACTATAGATAAAATGCACCTTATAAAGAGGCTAACCGTAACTGAAAGTCAGTTATCCTAAGTCATAAAAAAAGGAGCCTCTTTAGAAGCTCCTTTTACACACCAGTATTCTTTAACCGAATATTCAATTTATAGCACTATGGTATAAATTCTTAACCTAAAAACTATCAGATAAAAAGCTAATAGTTAACCTCTTATCTTCAAAGCAAATATCAACACTTATCTAAAGTCGATGAAGCTATTTCGACGAATGACATATAAGTATAGACGAATGGTTTAAAATAACATGCCAAAAACCCAATAAAAAAACATGTAAAAAACTGAAAAACAAAAACTTAAATCTTCACCATTTGTTTCTCATTGTAAGAAACCGCTTATAGCCCTTCAATTACCATTCGTCGCTTCACAACTACCATTCACCGAACATTAAACATCGGTTATCGAAAAGAAAAATATACAGTTACGGAGTCCCGTAATTTTGTACTTGCTAAAAATTGTATACATTCCAGATTCCAAATTAAAAAATGGCGAGAGCACTTAATATATTATTAATTGAAGACGATGCTATAGAAGTTATGAAGTTTAACAGGGTTTTAAAAACTCTGCATCTTAACCATAAGATAGTTGAAGCTAATAACGGAGAAGAAGCATTGTCTATACTTAAGGATAGAGAAATCATCCCGGATATTATTATCCTTGATCTTAATATGCCTAAAATTAACGGAATTGAATTTTTAGGCATCCTTAAAAAAGATGAAGTACTTAAGTACATCCCTTCTATTGTGCTTACCACCTCAAATAATCATAGGGATGTAATGGAATGCTATAAAATTGGTATTGCAGGTTATTTGCTAAAACCTCTCAAGTATGAGGATTATGTAGACCGCGTTAAAAAACTGATTGAATATTGGAGCGTAAACGAATTAATTTCGCAATAACAAATGTATGTATGGCTTTGTTAACAACGCAATAAAAGATTATGTAGTTTCTACATTTGGTGAGCCACTTTGGTCAGAAGTGAAAAGGGAGTGTGCACTGAAACCAACTTTTTTAGATGCCGAACAGCCATATAACGAAGAATTAATTTTATCCACAGCAAAAGCTGTATCAAACCATACCCAAATCCCTATAAACAATATACTTAGAAATTTTGGAGAACACATTTCTCTTACACTTTCTGATAAATATAAATTCCTGATGGAGTCCAGGGGTGAAAACCTCAAAGATTATTTAGTAAATTTACCTAACTTTCATAACAGGATCATGTTGATTTATCCCGAATTAACACCGCCTGAATTTAGAATTAGTAATGTAGCCCCAAACAGTTTACACCTGCATTACACTTCTGATAGAAGCGGAATGAAGGATTTGTTGATAGGTTATATAGATGGTTTGGTTAAAATTTTTAATGAAACAGTATTCGTAGAAACCGTTGAGTCCCCAAATGAAAGCCGTCCTCAGGAAGTTTTCAAAATCAATTGGTAATTATGAACAAAAGCCATACGTTTAATTTTAATTCCGAAAGTTTTAATCGGATATTTCCCTTTTACATTCTACTCAACGAAAATCTTGAGGTTGAATCGTTAGGGAACAGTATACAGAAAGTAGACGGTACACTTAAAAAAGGGGGATACTTCCCTGATTACTTCTCTCTCGTAAGGCCACATTCAGAAAACATATCACAGGAAATACTTGTAGACAACCTGAGCCAGTTAGTAATTCTGGAAAGTAAAAAACAATCAGAACTCATACTACGCGGGCAATTTGAACCTCTGGAAAATAATTTCCTGTTTGTGGGTTCGCCTTGGTTAATGTCTGTTGAGGAAGTTAAAACCAGGAAACTTTCCATTTTTGACTTTGCCAACCATGACCCCCTACTCGACTTATTACAAATACTAAAAACTCAGGAAGCCACCACTCAGGAACTCAAAGAGCTTTTACGTATAAACAATGAACAGAAAAATGCTCTTAAAACTGACCGTGAAGAGCTAAATAAGCTATCGGTAGTGGCAAGTGCAAACGAAAATGCCATTGTTTTTACCCATCCTAATGCACAGATATTTTGGTGTAATGATGCCTATTTAAAACTTACCGGTTACAGCCGTGAAGAAATTGTGGGCCGTACCCCTATTGAAGTAGGACTTACCGAGTCGACCGACAGGGATGCACTGCAAAAAATGATAAACCTTTTTTACACAGGTGAATCATTTGATGTAGAGATAACACATGGTCGTAAAGATGGTAGTTATTTCTGGACAAGAACAAAAGGCCAACCTATTTATGATGATAAAGGGAATGTGCTTCAGTATTTCGCTATGATTGAAGACATGACCGAGGTAAAGGAAAAAGAAGAGCAACTGGTATTACTTTCGCTAATTGCCGAAAAAAATATTAACTCGGTTGTAATATGTGATAAGGAAGGGCAAATAGAATGGGTAAACTCCAGTTTTGAACAAATGTCCGGCTATAGCAGAGAGGAACTTATAGGACAAAAGCCCGGCATATTATTACAGGGACCAGATAGCAACCCCGAAACAGTAGCTTATTTAAGTAACCAGATAAAAAAAGGAGAACCTTTTAACTGCGAAATAATAAACTATTCCAAATCAAATAAAAAATATTGGGTAAAAATACAGGGACAGGCTCTTTACAACAATTGGGGAGAAATTGTTCGTTTTTTTGCAATAGAGGAAGATATAACCAACAAAAAACTTTTGGAAAGCCAAAAAGAAGTTCTGCTTAAAAGCCTTGCCAAAAGCAATAAAGAGCTGGAAGATTATGCCCAAATTGTGTCGCACGACCTTAAGTCGCCATTACGAAGCATAAACTCACTTGTTGCATGGATTAAAGAAGATAATGAGGGCGGACTTACAGAGCAAACTACCCAATATCTTAACATGATTGAGGACAAACTGGAAAAAATGGATCACCTTATTCAGGGGGTACTTACCTATTCTAAAATCGATAAAACCGATATTGCAAAGGAGAATGTAAATATTCAGGAAGTAGTAAGCAACATTATAAGCATAATACATATACCACAACATATAAAGGTAGAAATAAAAAATACATTGCCGGTACTCAAAGCCGACAGGTTTAGAATACAACAGCTGTTCCAAAATCTTATAAGTAATGCTGTTAACTATATAGACAAGGAAGAAGGACTTGTTACTATAAGCGTAGAGGAAGCCAAAGACTGTTTTATATTCTCTGTAAGCGATAATGGCCCCGGTATTGCAAAAGAGAATCAGGAAAAAATATTCAAAATATTTCAGTCGTTTAGCAAAAGTGAAAAATCTACCGGCTTGGGACTATCTATAGTAAAAAAGATTGTAGACAACTATGGCGGTAAAATCTGGATTGAGAGTGAATTAGGCTCAGGCACCATTTTTTATATTAAACTTTACAAGTAAGTATCATGAAAACAGTACAGGCATACAAAAAGGAAAACGGAAAGTGGAAGTACCTTTCCGAGAAGAGTATACTTAAAAATCCGTTGGTACTGGTTTTTGGTGACAGGTATTTACTGGAAAACGACGAAGTAATAAAAGACATCAGAACCGAATTTCCATATGAACACCTCGTTTTTGGCTCTACATCAGGAGAGATTGCAGGCACTAATGTTTTGGACAAATCGGTAACGGTTACTGCTATTGAGTTTGAAAAAAGTAACTTTGAAATTAGAAGGGCCAATATACTGGACTATAATAAAGATGCTGCCCAACTGGGTAAGATACTTTATGATGAAATGCCTAAAGATAACCTGAAGCATCTTTTTGTACTTAGTGAGGGGAGTTTCGTAAACGGTAGTTCACTAATAGCCGGACTGGAAGATGATCTTTATAAAAAGGTTTGTATAACCGGAGGGATGTGTGGCGACGATGCCCGATTTGAAAAAACACTGGCTTCTTATAAGGAAAACCCTAAGGAAGGCGAAGTAATACTAATGGGATTTTATGGAGATACACTTGATATTAGCTTTGCCAGTGTAGGCGGCTGGCAGCCCTTTGGACCGGTAAGACTCATTACAAAATCAAACGGAAACGAGTTATATGAAATAGATGGGCAGCCAGCTCTCGATTTATATAAAAAATATTTAGGAGATAAGGCTGTACAATTACCTCAAACCTCACTACTCTACCCGCTTAATGTTACTATACCGGGTAAGGAAAACCCCGTGGTAAGAACTATATTAAACATAGATACAAATAAACAGTCAATGATACTCGCCGGAGACGCCCCTGAGCAGTCTCAAGTACAGCTTATGATGGCTACTGTAGATGCAATAGCCGAAGGGGCTAATAAAGCAGCCCTTTATGCCATGCACAACCGTAAAAGCATGCCACAACTTGCATTATTAGTTAGTTGTGTAGGCCGTAAGCTTGTAATGAACCAACGTGTAGAGGAAGAAATTGAACAAGTTAAAGAAATGATTGGTGATACTACCACTATAACAGGATTTTACTCGTATGGGGAAATGGCTCCCTTTGTAAATACCACATCCTGCGAATTACATAACCAAACAATGACCTTAACATTAATTAGCGAATGAAAAACTCCCTGATAAAAAGACAGATAGCCAAACACATAGGACCTAACATTCCTGAGGGTATTGATGCCTTTTTAATGGCTGTACAGGAATCTTATATAAATTATGAGGATCAGATCTCAATGCTGCAACGCGCCATGCGCATAAGCTCTGAAGAGCTTTTTGAAGCTAACCAGAGATTAAGACGTGAGGCAGACAGCCTAAAGGAGATTAACAGTAACCTGGAGTTTATTTTAAGTTCCATGAATATGGACAATGACACGGAGGCTACAGATAAAACGGGAGATAATAATTATGATCCTTCAGATTATATCAAGCAGCAATCCATACAAATTATAAAAATAAACGAGCAAAGAGAACAACTCCTTCATAATCTGGAAGCACAAAATCAGGCATTAAATGAGTATGCCCACATGGTTTCTCACGACCTTAAGGCTCCGCTTAGAAACATCAGTACCCTTATTGAGTGGTTTAAGGATGATAATGCCGAAAAGGTTGGTGAAGAAGGTCTAAAATCACTGGACCTTATGCAGTTTAATGTAGAGAAAATGGACTTACTTATACAGGGAATTCTTGACTACTCGTCTATAGATAAAGTAAAGACGGACGATAAAATGGTTGATTTTAATTTACTGTTGGATGAACTGTTAAGAACCGTAGCTGTACCTAAAAACATTGAAATAAAAATACACAATACACTTCCTAAAATACAGGGTAATAATTTCAAATTCAAACAGCTGTTTCAAAACCTTATTGAAAATGCTATTAAATACAACGATAAAGAGAAAGGCTGTATAGAAATAAGCTCGAAAGAAAAGAAATACGATATAGAGTTTTGCATAAAAGACAACGGAAAAGGCATTGCAGAGGCTTATTTTGAAAAAATATTCAATATCTTTACTAAGCTAGACAGCGAAAACCCATCATCTGGTATTGGCTTATCTATAGTGAAAAAGATAGTAATGTACTACGGTGGTAAGGTTTGGCTGGAAAGTGTCGAAAACGAAGGCACTTCTTTTTATTTCACCATACCTAAATATCATGGAACAGCCTAATTTAAACTACATAGACCAACTAGCCGGAGACGATGCCCCTTTCAGGCAAAAACTAATAGACACCATTAAAAGTGAACTCCCTACAGAGATTGACACTTACAAGAGTTATTTAAGTGCGAATAACTATACTGCTACTGCAGGTAGTGTTCACAAGCTCAAACACAAAATTAGTGTTATGGGAATGGAAAAAAGTTATTATATTGCTGAAGAGTTTGAAAAAAACCTGAAGAATAATTCGCTGGATTTACAGGCTGATTTTGAAGCTATTTTAGCCAGTATGCAAAATTATATTGACGGTATTCAATAAACAGGGGGACATATATGAACAGCATTATCATTGACGACGAAACATTAGCAAGAACCATAATCTCGCAAATGGCGACAAAAGATCCGGAACTTAACGTAACCGGAGAATTTAGCAGTGCCATTCAGGCTATGAAGTTTTTAAATGAGGAAGAGATTAAAACCGACCTTATTTTTCTTGATATCCACATGCCTGATTTTACAGGGTTTGACTTTATTAAAACCATTAAAAATCCTCCTGCTGTTATATTGGTTACATCAGACAAGAACTTTGCTATTGAGGCATTTGAGTATGATTGTATTGTGGATTATCTGGTTAAACCAATTACAGAAGAACGTTTCCTTAAAGCGGTTAAAAAAGCAAAAGCCAAAAGAGATGAAGTTCCTGCCAAAGCTGTCGTTTCAGTTCCTGTTGATGAAAAACAACCAGCTGACACCGCAAATGAATTTTACGTAAATATTGACAGAAGGCTTATTAAAATAGATATCCCTACCATTAATATTGTTGAGGCTAAAGGTGATTATATCCAGATAAAAACCGAAACCAAAAACTATACAGTACACTCTACCTTAAAAAAAATTGAGGAAAAGCTTCCTTCATCATTATTCCTTAAAGTACATCGTACTTATATCATCAACACCAAGAAAATCATTGATATAGAGGATAACAGTGTGCTAATTGGTAAAGATGTGGTACCGGTAAGCCGTGCCAACAGACCCGAACTTATGAAAAGGCTAAACATGCTTTAGAGCATTAATACATAGAACTCCAAAAGCGGCTTTATAGTCGCTTTTATTTTTTGCTCTCCTTATAAAGTAAACCCTGTATTGGACTAATACAGAGTTTACGCTAACATAATTACTAATTAATTAAAACTTTTGTTTCTACATCATAGGCAGTTTTGGTATTAAATGATTAATTAATCTGTTTGTTTTACATTCTATACTTTGCTGGACCATAGCTTATTTAGTTTTCCTGACGGTTAATGTATACCCATCCTGTTTTGGTATACCCATCATTCATTTTTATGGCATAATAGTAAGTACCGGTTGGTAATTCACTCCCGTTTTTGTTTTGTCCGTACCATTCATTAGTATAGTTATTCATGGAGTACACTTCCTGCCCATATCGGTTAAAAATGCTAAGGCTGTCAACATCAAACCCCGAAAGATCAAACTCATCATTCTTATTATCTCCGTTTGGCGATATGCCTCGTGGTATAAAGCAATTATCATTATAAATGTTCAGGTAAAAGATAATTGCACAACCATTAGCAGCTTCCCCTCTCACATATATTGTTTGCTTATCACCTTCAACAACATAAGAATTTGGCGTTGTAAAGGCATTTTGTGATAGTTCTGCATCTGTTTCAGTTTCATAATACCCTTGTATAGTAATACCTTCTGGTAAAATTACCTCTGGGAGATTAAAAGGAGAACAACCAGCTACATCAAACTCCCGCTCCACCAGAGGGTATTCAAAAACAAGAATATTATAAGTCGTTACATCACTACACGATGCGTTACCAACCCTTACATAAATTGTTTGTGGGTTACTTATATTTTCATATTCGGTAGGGTTTACTATTTCGTTACTCTCTTCTTCAGCATCCTCTTGAGAAATAAAGTATGCTACTGTAATATTCTCCTGCCCTTCTGTTAATAAATTCTCGTTTTCAGTAAGATCAAAAATGGTATAACCGTCTTCAATACTGTCATCACACAAAGTGATTTCGGGCAATTCGTTTACCTGAGGAAAAGAACTAACAATTAATTCAAAAGATAGTATGGCGTAGCAACTGTTCTCGTTGTTAAGCACTCCCATATAAATTGTTTGCTCTATTGTTGTATAAGCATTAGGTGTTGTTATTTCATTTTCCTGCAACTGGGCATCTTCCTGCGATGTATAATAGGTAATTGTGTACTCATCAGGATTAAGTCCGTTTAAAGCTTGCTCCCCCTGTTGTGTTAAATCAAACTCTGCCTCCGCAGTGTCACTACAAACAGTAATATCAGCCGGTGCTGTAAAACCATCTTCGGGAGCTTCAATAACTATTTCCACTGCTGCGGTTTGTATGACTCCATTACTTGTAACCACAGCTGTAACTGTATAGGTTCCCGGCGCACTGAACAAATGCACTCCGTCTATATCTGTAGATGCATTATCATTACCACTATCAGGGTCACCAAAGTCCCACGTTACACTATCAACTTCGGGTATACGTAATAGTGTAAAAGTTACCGCATCATCCGGACAGATTTGATTAGCGATAATACCCGACTCAAAATAACTCTGTACAAACGAAGGCAACCCTACCCCCCCTGCAAAACTAAGAGGTACCTGATTGTACTGAAACATACAGGCACTTCCCTGATTGTTAGGGCAATTAATTACATTTAGTGAATTTTGAAAAAGATTATTTATATAGATTTTTCCATCTGGTCCCAGCTGCATGGCACCGTTCCCTATTACACTATCAAGTGAAACTGTTGAAATGACTTCTTTTGAAGCTATTAAATCATCATTAGTTGTACTGGTAACATCAAATTGGTAAACCTCATTAGCTAGTGCAAAACCTAGAGAATTACACACATACAGATATTTACTGTTAGGAGAAAACTCTACTCCATATGGCATTAGGGTAAAATCACCAACATGCATATGATTGGTTATTTCACCTGTTTCATTATTAAAATCAAAAACATCTACACCTTTATTGGGTCCATTAGATAATGCAGCGGCTAGCTTACTACCATCGGGCGACGCTTTTAGGTGCCCTATTCCTTCTGGACCATAAAACACAGCATCAGGATATGGAAACCCCTCGTAAAACGTTCCTATATTGCTTATAACCGGAGTCGTACTAACACCATTGGCTGAAACAAGATAGGCCACATAAGTATCGCTAATAGCCCTATGGGTTATAACCCATACCTGCTCGCCATCGGCATGGTGAACTGCTGTAATCTTTTCTACCTTAGCATCTTCATCCAGTACAATATTTTTATTTTCTGTAATCGCACCCAAACCATTATCAAGTGTCATATCAATTTCAGAGTATAGTAATCCCGGAGAGAAAGAAGCCCCTTCATCTATATTGAACAGGTAGTAAATATTATCAGACCCCGGTTTTTTCACCACTACACCGCTTTGTGTAGAACTGATGGCACCGGAAAGGAGTCCGCTACCATTTAACATAACAACGTTATTTTTATTCCATACTGTTTTACCCCCAGCGTAAAAAAGAAGTTCCCCATCAACATCTGAAATAGCCGTTAAACCTTCAGTAGCCTCAAAAAGTTGTATACCGTCCATGGTAACAACAGGCTCCCCACTGGTAAAAGTTATTCCAATATAAGGTAAACACCATGTGTTTGCCTCCTTACCTATCCATAGTCCGTTTTGAAATTGGGAAAAGGCAGTTTGTGATAAAAAAAGTAGAAAACTCGTAAAAAGCAGTAGTTTTTTCATATAGCTTAATTTTTAATTTGCCATAGCTATTGAACCAGGCTGTTTAAAATTCAGGGATATTGTTGAAACAGGCATACCGCTACACCGGCATTTACTGTCACAACATTAATCAAAAATCAGTCGTATTATTTTACAGATAACAATTATTATATTACAAAAAAAGGGACAAAAAGCGATAATTTAAGCGACATTTAAACTTTAAACCCCTGAAATATACGCATATATATCGACTTCTTTTGAAATTTCCATTTTTGCTGCCAAGCGTTCTTTTCGCTTCTTTGCAGCTACTATGGTTATATTTAAAATGGTAGCGATTTCCTTAACGCTTAGGTTCATGTATATATAAGCTATGAATCGTATATCGTTAACCGTTAAATCAGGATGTTGCTCTTTGAGCCTCGATAAAAAGCCCTGATTAACCTCTTCAAAATGCCTTATAAAATTATCCCATTCCTTATCTGCCCTCAAATATGCCTTAAGTGAATTCACATGGTTAGCTAAGATTTGATCCTTAACCAGCTTTGGTCTTTTAGAAAGGTAGGTCACAATCTCTTCAATTATCTCATTTCTGTCGGAAAGGTATAATGCCTTCGCCGATATTTTTCTGTTTTTAGCCTCTATTTCATTATTAAGTCTTTCCTGCTCTAATAATGCCTTGGTAACCTTACGTTCCAATTCAAGATTATGGTTTTTCTCTTTTTCAAGATTAAGCTCGGTAATATTACGGTTTCTCTCGGCAATAATCTTCTTTTGTCTAAAAACCAGTATCATTATCACAACCACAGCACATATTATTACAATAATAGCATAAAAGGTCTTTCTTTCGGCAGATAGCTTTTCTTCTTTGGCATAAAGCTGGTTTTTATAGTTTTGAATTTCAAACTTAACGCGATTGTTTTCAAACATTCTTCCGTTTTTACGCTCCGTAAGTTTTCTTTCAGCTTCAAATATGGAGTCCTTATAGCGAAGTGCATTATGGTATGATCCACTTTTCTCATATATATCAGCCATTAGTTTAAATATTATCTTTTTATACTCAGGGTCACTACCGCTATTAAGTGCCCTTTGCGCATAAGAAACAGCCTGAGCATACTGATGTTCTTTAAAATATGTCCTGGAAATAATAATCCATAAAAACATCTCGAGTCCGTTTTCGGTTACATTAGGCTCTTCATTATACATATCCCATGCGCCCTTTCTCGCCTTAAGAACATCGCCAAGAAGCAAATCGTTTTCAAGTAAAAGTACTTTTGCCGATAGTAAAAAGTCGTTTTCAAGCAGTTTTATACTCTGCAGTATGTAAGGTCTTGCCTTTTCAGGCTGATCCAAACGATTATAAATATACCCCAGATTCATTAATGGAAGACCTATATGCGATTCAATATTTTCATCAACCGCCTTTTCAGAAGATCTGGTATAATACTCAATAGCCTTGTCATACATTTTTTCCCGGGCATAAAGGTTAGCTATATTGTTAAGGCATTCCAGCTCCTTAACAGTCCATTTTTGCATTATGGCAATATTGTAGGCTTCAAAAAAATATTTTAAGGCTTCACCATCATCAAACATAGAGTAATAAGCGAACCCCATATTAAAGAGTATACTGTAATTTTCCTGATCCCATTTCTCTTTTACAGCCATTTCCCGTGCTACGGTAAAATATTCCAAGGCCTTGATATAATTACCTCTTTCTGAATTCTTTATACCCTTATGAATAATGGAATCACAGTCGGCCTTAGTACAATTGTCATTATTGTTTTTTGCCCAAAGAGGCATACAAAGAAAAAAACATAGTACTAGTAGCTGGGGGCGTTTGTAACCGATGTTTTTTAAATGTCTCATTTGTGGTAATTTGATTATTCTTTTAAATTTTATGTTTTTTTTAACATTTCCAAATATAAGAATTGTATTACCTATTGTTGTTTTTAAAATTATTAAATTATTAATAATCAGACTATTTTTATAAAAAAGTCAATTCAGGCAGGCTTCATTTATAAAAAATATATTTTTTGCCTTTAATATTCATTTTTCTAAAAAAAAACAAGACACCCCAAAATGGAGTGCCTTGCTTTAAATAAAACGATAAAAATGTTACTTGGTGTTGCCTGTCACAGGATTTGAACGCACAAATGTGTTATTTTTAAACGATATATGATAAGTTGATTTGAATAGTTTACTTGGTAAATAATAGTCGGTTGTAATAATTTGTGCACCACTACTACAGGCTTTTTCAAAACGACTGTAATCATTGTTACGAGCTTCGGTAGTACCGGCGTCTGCCCTGGTACGTATTATATAACCTTTTTTAACCAGGTCTTTAATATCAGTATCGGTATCCGGTTCATTTCTAAATAACCAAGCTGCTTCAGGTGTGCCCGGTTGGGCATTTACAAAAACAGCACGTCCTTTTAATGACGGATGCCCTTTTATGTACAAATCCCTTTTATCACCATTGTTATCCAGTATAAAAAGAAATTTACCTCTGGCATCTTTTAGTTTAGGCCAGTTATTATGTAGTACTGCCTCTTCCAGTGTGGCATAATTTCCTTTAACCATATCAGGAGTAATTATTTTATCCCTTCCCAATACATTAAACAGTACACTATCCATCTCATTAAAAAGCTTTGTTGTAAACTTTTCCGGCTGTGTACCAAAACGGGTAATGTCTCCGTCTTTAGGCTCAAGGGTTATAAATACAGGCACATGATCAGGGTGTGCCTCACTCCATTTTCTTAGCTTAGTAAGGCAGTCTTCAAAAATCATGCATTGTGACCTGAAATCAATATCCGGAATATGAAAAACCTTAAATCCGGGTTTTGTCATAACCCCATCTGGATCATAAGGAGCAACAGGAGGCACAAAATCAAGCCCTTTAGGGTGTGCATATTTTCCTCCTTCACTATCGGCATGTATATCTATTTCAAGATTCCTTAATCCCATATCCAGCTGTTTCTCTATAGCGATATGTTCATACTGCAATCCGTATACAGAGTTTGTGGTATCCAGCTTTGCAAGGGCTTCCAGTAAATTCGATTCGATAGCAATTTTATAACTGTTATGTGATCCTATTACCTGTATTTTATTAATAGGTGTATTATTATCCTGCGCTGTAGCACTAAAGAGCGGAGCCGCAAGCATACCAAAAAGAATTGGTTTTAGTAACGATTTCATGTTTGAAAATAATTATGGTGAAGTAATGTGGCGCAAAGTATAAAAGCCATATTAAGCCTTTGTTACTTAAACAAAAACAAATTAAAATTTTACGAAAACGTTTTATATATCAGTATCAGCAAATTAGCCCTGTAAGAAATTAATTTAAATATAACTTTCAAGTAAAGTACAGTGCATTTACATTTTCTTATTTAGCATTTTTATACAGCCCCTCTGTAAAACAAATGAAAAGTACTGCCGAGTTTGAAAAAATATACACTGCATACTGGGAGAAACTCTATGTTTTTTCTTTTAAGATAACCCAGGACCGCGACCTTTCCCAAAATATCGTACAGGATATTTTTATTGATTTTTGGGAAAGGCGAAGTGACCTCGAAATCAATTCTGTAGAGAATTATCTTTTTAGGGCAGCAAAAAACCAAATATTTAAACACTACCGTAATAACCGCTTTGATAAAAGCATACCCGAAGAGAAATTTGAAAATTACCTTATAGAAAATATTACTTCAATAGACGAGGAATTATTAGATAAGCTTTATTCATTACTGGATAAACTACCTGAGAAAAGAAAAGAGATCCTGATTATGTATAAAATTCAGGAAATGGATATAGACCAGATTGCCGCCCGGCTACAACTATCCAAACAAACCGTAAAAAACCAAATAACGTCTGCCCTTAAGCAACTTAGAGCCGAGATGAAAAACATGGATTTTGCCACGGTTTTACTGTTATACTTCCTCTTAACTTTTCTTTAACAATATCGTAATAATTCATGATAGTACTATTTACTCCCTGCGGTACTTATAGACGAATTAGACTATGATGATTAAAAAAGTAAAACATTATCTGGAAAACCTTATCGAAAAAAGTACAGATAAGACCGCTTCTCAAAAAGAAGAGCAATTGTTAGAAAACTTTGTTCAGCATGAGTATTCCCATAACAACAACTGGGACGAAACTATTATGGGCAACAAGGATGATGTTAACAATACCATTTATGGTAAAATAAGTGACAGTATTAACAGCGAAACTAAAGTAAGGAAGCTATGGCCTGCTTACCTTAAATATACAGCTGCTGCCTGTGTGGTAGCCGCTGCCGGAACTTTTTTCTTTCTGAAAAACGACCCACAGGCAAAAATGCTGGCAATACAAACCACAAGTACTATGGACTCCCTTAAACTTGGGGATGGCTCTACCATATTCCTTGCTGCTAACTCACAACTATCGTATCCTGAAAATTTTACGGGAGACGAGCGTAATGTGACCCTAATACAAGGGAATGCCTTTTTTAAAGTAGCTAAAGACCCATCGCATCCTTTTATAATAAAATCAGGGGACATTAAAACCAAAGTATTAGGCACTTCTTTCCATATAAAACTATGCAAAGACAACTGCAATGTTACCGTGGTTACCGGTAAGGTAAATGTATCATCGGCCGGTGAGAGCGTTGACTTACTGCCAAATGAGGAAGCTGTTTACAACAACAACAAACTGACCAAGCAATTTGTATCTCAAACCATTTTAGCCGACTGGTACAAAGAGGATATTGAGCTTAATGATGTAAAACTGGAAGAGGTGTTCACATTGCTTCGCTATAAGTATGGAGTAACAGTAGACCTTAAAGAACACGAGATACTAAATACCCGACTAACGGTTTACATTAAAAACAAAGCATCACTAGACAGCATTTTAGAACAGATAAACTACATAACAAACCAAAAATTTAAAGCCTATGACGATATAATAAAAACTACTAAGTAATACAGCTCTAATAAAAAAACCGCAGTTGGTGCGAACAACTACGGTCTTATATAAAATTAAGCCATCGTAAAACCAATAACTTAAAACATGTATTCTAAATTTACTTCTTTTAAGCTAAAAAACACATTTTTTTTAGTGACAATGTTTCTGACCTTTATAGTCGGTCAGGCAGGCGTGTTAAATAACGCGCCAAAGGTAAGCTTTAAAACAGAAAAAGCAACCCTGGTGACTATTTTTTCAACTCTAAGTGAGCAATCTAACTACAAGTTTAGCTATGGTGAAAGCATCATAGAAGACAAAACTCTTTATACAGTATCATACACTGCTACAGCGGTAGAAAAAGTGCTAAATGACCTTTCTAAAAAGGCTCATTTTACATACAGTATAAATAACAAACTGGTACTTATTAAAAAACAGGCTACCGTTAAAAACCTATTGGACGTTCAGCAACCTGTTAAAGGTAAAGTACTTGATGAAAACGGAATGCCATTACCTGGTGCTACTGTTATGGAAGCAGGTACTACCAATATAGTATCTACTGATATGAATGGTGCCTTTACAATCATGGTAGCTCAGGGAAAAACTCTTGAAATATCTTTCATAGGGTATAAAACACAAAGTATTGTTGTTACCGGAAATAACATTTCGGTACAAATGGAATCAAACGCTTCAGAACTTGACGAGGTAGTTGTAGTAGGTTACGGTAAGCAAACCAAAGCAGACCTTACCGGATCGGTAACACAACTTGAGGAAGGAAACTTCAGAAAAGGAGTTAACGTGTCTGCCGATCAGTTATTACAGGGTAAAGTTGCCGGTGTAAGGGTTGTTCAGTCAAGCGGTGAACCGGGTGCTCCAATGGATGTTACCATTCGTGGTGTGGGCTCGATAAGAAGTGGTAGTACTCCTCTTTTTGTTGTAGATGGTGTACCTCTTACTAACGATGATGCCAGCCCTGCCGGACAGGATGTTGGTTTTGGTGGCTCCAGGGCTAAAAACCCGCTTAACTTCCTTAATACAAGTGATATTGAATCTATAAGTGTACTTAAAGATGCTAGTGCTGCTGCTATTTATGGGGCAAGGGGTTCTAACGGTGTAGTTATAATCACTACTAAAAAAGGAAAAAAAGGTGAAGCCGGTTTCACGGTAGACTCTTACTTAGGCTTCTCTAAAGTTTCAAAAAAACTTGATGTACTTTCTGCCAGCGAATACAGAAATGCTCTTACAGATCCTGCTTTTGACCACGGTGGAAATACCGACTGGCAGGATGTAATATACCGAAGCGCCGTTACTAAAAACAATGTAATGTCTTTCTCAAAACAAACTGATACCGGTAACTACTATGTATCACTTGGACAAATGGATCAGGAAGGTATAGTAAACAACAGTAAGTTTAAACGCACTTCAGGAAGGATTAATGCTTCCGAATCGTTTTTTGACAAGCGTTTACGCGTTAGTGCAAACCTTACTGCTAGTGAAACTGTAGATAACGGTGTACCTACCAGTGATGATGGCGGTTCTAACGGACAGCTTATTATACATACCCTTATGGCAAACCCTACACAACCGGTGTTTGACGAAAACGGTGAATACCAAAACTTTAACATGAATGCGCATTATAACCCTGCTTACCTTTTAAGCATTTATGATGATGAAACACGTACTGTAAGAGTATTAGGTAATTTTGAAGCTTCTTTAAGACTTGCTAAAGGTTTAGACTACAAACTTAACGTTGGTGTAGACCGTTCAATGTCTGAAAGAAATACTACAATATATCCAAACGTAACCGACCTTAACCAAATTGGTAAATACGTTCAGGGTAACCTTGAGTCAAAAAGTGCTCTTATTGAAGACTACTTAACCTATAACTGGTTTAATGACAACCACAAAGTAGAAGTTCTTGGCGGTTTCTCTTATCAGAAATTCCAAAGATCAGGAACAAGCTTCAGTATAGAAGGTATAGACGAGCAGGGAGTAGGTATAAACCCTGCAGATAACCCTGGTTTTTCGGGTCATCAAACAGGTGTAAACGGTTTTGCTCAGGAAAACGAACTACAGTCTTTCTTTGGTAGGGTGAACTACTCTTTCAATAAAAAATACCTTGTTACAGCTTCGATGAGGGCTGATGGTTCAACCCGATTTGGTGAAAATAATAAATATGGTTACTTCCCATCGTTTGCAGGTGGTTGGGTTATTTCTCAGGAAAATTTCCTTAAAGAAAATAAAGTAATAGAAAATCTTAAACTTAGAGCAAGCTGGGGACAAACCGGTAATCAGGAAGTACAAAACAAAATCACTAAAGCGAGTTACTCCCTTAGTGGCGGAGACGGCTACTATCTTTACGATGATCTTGGACTTGTTAACGGTTTAACGTTCTTCAGAACTCCAAACCCCGACCTGAAATGGGAGGTTGTTACTCAGTTTGACTTAGGTATCGACTTTAGCTTATGGGGTGGTAAATTATATGGTACTCTTGATTACTTTAACAAAACAACTACAGATGCTATTCTAAACATACCTTCTCCACTACTTAGTCCAACACCGGATATTTGGGTAAATATTGACGGAGAAATTGTAAATAAAGGTTTTGAATTTATGTTAGGTTCTAAAATAGTTGACAACGGTGACTTTAAATGGTCGGTTGATTTTAACGGAGCGACACTTGACAACGAAGTGAAAAACCTTCCTGTTTCAGAAATCCTATCGGGTACTATTTCAGGTCCTGGTCAGTCGGGAGTATTAGCAAACATCTACAAAAGCGGATATGCTGCAGGTTCATTCTACCTTGTTGAACACGAAGGATTTGATGAAAATGGTGCCGAAATATTTAAAGATCAGAATGGTGATGGTGCCATTACCGGAGATGACCGTGTAATTATTGAAGGTGCACTACCTAAGTTTACTTATGGTATTAACAGCCAGATGAGCTACAAGAACTTCGACTTTTCTTTCTCTATTATTGGACAAACAGGCGGATACCTTGTAAACAACACAGGTTTAAATGCACTTAACATTAACAACCTTGCATCAGACAGGAATACTGCTACTGATTATTACAACTCCGGAGCCAATCCTGCAAATGCACCCTTACTGTCTACCCTTTATCTTGAAAAATCAGATTTCTTAAGATTAAACTCAGCCCGTTTAGGTTACAACTTTAAAATCAACGATATCAACTGGCTACAGGGGCTTAACCTGTATGTAACAGGTCAAAACCTGTTTACAATAACAAATTATAGTGGTTATGATCCGCTAATTAACAGTGCCAAAGCAAGCGGAGGTAACCAGTCACTGGGTATTGATTACTCAAGCTACCCTAGTGCAAGAACAATTATTCTAGGTGCAACTCTAAAATTATAAAAAATGAAAAAGAATAAAATATTTACAGTAAAGAGTATAGCAGTAGCACTTGCTGCCCTGACTTTAGCAAGCTGTACAGACTTGGACGAAGTAATACTTGATGAAGTATTAGATGAAAATATTTATAGCGTAGATGGTGCACTTGCAGCAGCATATGACAGATTAGGCGACGGAACTTTTGTAGATAACGGCGGTATGTTTGCCATGCAGGAATATACTACCGATATAGCACTTCTGCCTACCCGTGGTAGTGACTGGGGTGATGGTGGTAAATGGCGTACAATGCACGAGTTTACCTGGACTCCAAGTAGTGCTGTTGTTACAGATAACTGGACCAGACTTACCAGTGGTATTACGCGCTCGTTAACCGCAATAAAAGCCGTTAGTGAAAGTGACATTACCGATAAAGAAATGTTTCTTGCAGAAGCAAACGGACTACTGGCATTTTATACCTACTATACTTTAGACCTTTACGGACAGGCTCCTTATCGTGATCCTCTTAATGTTAATGCTCCTGTTGAAATACTACAGGCAGCTGATGCTATTGACGGGCTTATTGAAGATGTAGAGGCTATTATCCCTGATTTAGCCGAGCTTGGACAAAATCAAACTCATACAGGAAGATTTACTAAAGAGGCTGCTTATGCTCTTCTTGCCGATATGTACCTTAACCGTGCTGTTTATAAAGATCGTTATAATGCGAGTTCTTCTTTCAACTTTAATGAAACTGCTGTAGATGGTAATGGTACCGATATGGACAGGGTAATTTACTACACTTCACTTCTTATCGATTCCGGTAAATTTAGCCTTAACCCTAACTTCTTTGATAACTTCTCTATCAATAATTCAGGAGGTCAGGAACACATTTTTGTAGTTGTACAAAAAATAGACAACATCCGTAATGGTGATAACGACCTTGGTTATATGTGTGTGGCACGTAACCAAAGACCTTCACCTGCTAACAGGGGTACTAACGGTGCATGTACAACTCCTGAATTTTTTGCAAGCTGGGAAGGTAATCATGATGACCCAAGGTTTTCAAGAAAATACCAGTACAGCGATGGTACATGGTTTATGAACGATGGTACCGATGTTAGCGTACCGGCTTCAGACCTTGTACCGGGCAGCAGCGACCTACCTTGGTTCCACTTTAACAGCGGATTACTTTTCGGTCAGCAGTACGGTCCTAAACTTACTCAGGCAGGTGGTTTTGAAATGACAGACGACGGAAGAATTAAAGTATCTCAGTTATTCATGGAGAAAAGTTCTAATACTCCTATGGTATTTACTCCGGAGCTTGATTTTGACAATCCTTCTCAGGCAGTATTTGCTCAGGATCAAATTAATCGTGGTGTACGCATTTTTAAATTTGAATACGACCCTGAACAAGGTAACGGATCTAGCAACGTTGATATTCCGTTATATCGTTTAGGAGGTATTTATACCATGAGAGCCGAAGCTTACTTACGTAAAGGTAATAACGGTTCTGCCCTTGCAGATATGAATATGCTTAGAACATCAAGAACAAGAGAAGCACTTTTCGGAAATGTTCCGGGTACAGCTATCTCTTCTATTGATGCTGATATTTTATATAAAGAAATAGGATTTGAACTTTACTGGGAAATGAAAAGGAGACCACAAATGATACGTTTCGGTAAATTCGATCTTCCTTACACAGCAAAAGCTGAAACACAGCCATTTAGAAGGGTGTTCCCTATACCTCAGCAGGCAATGGATGTTACAGATGAACTAGAACAAAATTTAGGTTATTAGCATTATATTGTTTTCAGTGAAAAAAGACTCCGGCTCAGGCCGGAGTTTTTTATACCATTAATTTAACTGTAATGCCTGCGGACCAAATTCTTCAAAAAATATATTATCGGCAGGAACATTACAATTCTTTAAATAATCATAATGCGTTTTTATAAAAGCGGCTGGTCCGCATATATAATACTCGGCGTTTGTATCAGGCTGCCATTGATTTATTTTAGACAAATCAATCCTTCCTTTATAATAACCATCGGGAATATATGTAGCATCTTCATAGAAAAAACAACTTGAAATATTCTTATTATTGGCTTCTGCTTTTACTATAGCTTCACTAAAAGCATGTACATCACTGCTTCGGCAACCATGTATCCATAGTAAACTGTTTCCCAACTCATCTTTACTAATAATACTTTCCAGCATCGCTATTAAAGGAGTTTGCCCTATACCTCCGCTAATAAATACTTTATTATTGGCACTTTCTTTAAGTATAAAATTACCGGAAGGTGAGGTTATCTCAATATGCTCCCCTTCCTGCATTTCATGAAGCCTGTTGCTTATCATACCATCGGGCCTAAGCGCCATCCCCGATTCTTTCTTTACAGAAATCCTGTAGAACTCACCATTTGGAGCACAAGAAATACTGTATTGTCTAGGCTGAAGCAGCCCAAGTTGCGGCAAAAAAGCCCTTACGCTTAAATACTGTCCCGGTAAATGTAGTGGTACGCCTCCCCCATCTTCCGGATAAAGGTAAAATGAAGTTACCTCTTTAGATTCCTCTACTTTTTTCCTGATAACAAATGATTTCCAACCTGTCCATCCGTTTTCATGTGTTGCTTTTTTATTATACAAACCTGCCTCATACCCAATCATAAGGTCAGATAACTGCTTGTAAGCAATTATCCATGCCTCAACAACATCGTTTGTTGCTAACTCCTGTAAAACCTCCTTTATCGCTCCTATTAAGTTTTCTCCAACAATAGAATATTGTTCAGGCTGTATGTTTAAACTGGTATGTTTGTGCCCTATTAAATCTATTACCGGCATGAGTATACCCGGGTTTGCTATATTTTCGGCATAAGCAAGCACAGCCATTGCCAAAGCTGTTTGCTGCTTACCATTACTTTGATTACCAAGGTTAAATATATTTTTAAGTTCCGGATGATTATTAAACATCCTTTTGTAAAAGTGTTTTGTAAGTACAACGCCATTTTCCCTTAAAACAGGAACCGTTGCTAAAATGGTTTCCTTTTGCTTTTCTGTCAGCATATTTTTACGACTTAATGATTAAAAAGATTATGATATTAGGTTTATCAATAAACCTGTTAAAGAAGTACTGCAGTTTTTCTTTCTACCTGTAAAATTATATCTTCAAAACAGGCTGGTTTATGACCTGAATCATAATAAGTCTATTAATCCTGACAGTTAAATTGCTTATATCTGTAAAATAAAAAAGGCCGGTATTGCTACCGGCCTCCTTTTCATAAAATTATGTGTGTACTATCTGTTTACTTTAAGCATTTTGTAAGTACCTGTTTTATCACCCACTTTTACATTAATGATAAACACCTGCTCGCCCTGAAGCTGAGTCAGGTTTAAGTTAATGATTTGGGTACCACCTGTAGTTTGCGCATTAACTGTAGTGATTTTTCTTCCTACAAGGTCATACACGTTAACAACTACGTCTTTACCACCTTCATCGTTAATTTCAACCGTTACCTTACCATTTGTAGGGTTAGGGTAAAGGCTTACTTTATCTTTTAACTGATTTGGAGTATCTATACCTAGAGCCTCTTCAACTATAATATACTCTTCTTTGGTAAGCGATTGGTTACCGGCAACGTTAGTTGCTATAAGAGTTACATCATAAGTCCCGGCTTCGGCATAAGTAACTGTTGGGTTTTGCTCTGTAGATGTAGCAGGCTCACCACCTTCAAATGTCCATGACCACTCTGTAGGGTTATTGGTACTAAGGTCAGTAAACGTTACTGTTTCACCTTCTTCAACCTCAACCTGATCTGCAACGAAATCAACCACAGGGGCCTGAGCACCTAAGTATTGGTTTAGTGAGAACACTACAGTAGCCGAAGCATTAAAGGTTACATCGTTAAATGTAGCATCCTGTTGTGGAGCATTACCACCGTTAGGGTGCTGTACAGAGAAGAAACCATATTTAAAGTCTGGCGTAAATGTTAATCCTGTTGGCTCAGAACCTGCAGGCATCGACGCAAATAACTCAATTTTAGGCTCGTTTTGTGAATGGTCAGGACGGATTACCCAAATGTAGTTTAATCCACCATCCTGGCATACCCAAAGGTTCCCTTTATCGTCAAACACAAGGTTATCGTTACCGTCACCCCATGCTTCATTTACTGTTCCGTTTGCAGTTTCGATGTCGTAAGACATACCTCCTGCAAAAGTTTCAAAATCAGTAATAGTATCATTTACACTTGCAGGGTCCGTAAATCTGTAAATACGGTTTCTTCCTTTTGCAGTAAAGTAAATTTTACCATCAAGCGGACTGATATCACAGTCTTCCACACCGTTAAAGTTAGTACCTCCTACAGAAGCTGCTACTGTATTAAGGTTATTCCTGTCTGCCTGAGTTGTGTTAGGAACCTGAATCCATCTTGCTTTAGCAGAACTTGGCTCGTTGTTAGACATTTCAAGATCTAAGTGAAGTACATATACAGTACCCGAGTAAAGGTTACCAGGTACATCAGGCACAAATTTGTATACACAGTGTGTACCACCATCTTCACCATAGTAAGCTGCTGAACCATCGGCTTTAATCACCACGTTTTCGTGATTCATCCTACCCATAGCCCAAAGTTTTTCCTGCTTACCGTTACCGTACTCCATTACCTGTGCAGTAACAGGATCAATTTCTACTAACCAGCCTTCGTCTTCATAACCATCACCGTTACTATCTCCTGAAGCTGTATTTTCCTCGGCAGTAATAACAGTTCCCCAAGGTGTAATACCGCCCGAACAGTTTCTTGTAGTAGTTACAAGGTCATTGTTATAGAAGTCTACCGGCTGAGAATAGTCTACTTCCCAAAGCTGATCGTCTGTATTTAAGTGAATATCCAGCATAGATACACCACCCGGAGTATTCTCATGGTTTACAGATAAATGCCCTAGTTCACTACTTCCATCTGTTGCCACATAGGCAGAGAAGTCGTTGTTACCAGGTACATTACCCGAACCGTCCATATAAGCTTCTCCCTGTTTGAATAATAATTGGAACCTGTGGCCTTCAGATATTATCAGGTTAGATGTTTGTCCTGTAGGGTTGATAGAAGTGAAACACGCAATGTGTTCTTCATCACAAACTTCCATATCCTGAGGAGCATCTTTAATATACATATCAAAACTGATATCAGAACTTTGTCCGTCACGGTTGTGCATTTCAACAGAAATTCTGTTCACACCTTCCTGGAATACTGTTTTAGTTAGTATGTGAGCGAAGTATCTTTTCTCATCTGCACCATCTACTGTAGAGGCAGATGTAGTTAAATAGTCAAAGTCACCTTCAGCCATATTATCCCTAAATACTTCCACGCCGTTTACATAAACAACAGCACCGTCATCTCTTCTTAATCCAAACTCTACGTTATCTGCCACATCAGCAAGGTTAATTTCTATATCCCTTGTAAAGTAGTACGTAATGTATTTGTTTGAAGAATCAGGACCGTAAGAAACAGTTGTTTTCATTGGGTCACCATATCCAAGTGGTGCTTCTCCTCTATCCCATGAATTATTATCATAAGTAAGAGCAGTCCACTCTGCATCATCAAGGCTGCTACCATTATCAAGGTAAGCCCATGTCTCTCCTTTTGGAAGCGGGTATGAAGCCGGATCAAGCGGAGGAAGGTTGAAGTTAACTTCCATATCAAAACCAAGGTCAGAACTGTTTGCAGAAGCCTGATGCAGCTCTACCGCAATTACGTTAGTACCGTTTTGAAGTAAGTTAGCCGTTTCAACTAGCTCATAAGTAGTTTCATCTTCACCACCTACTGTTGAAGAAGCATAAGTATTGTAAGTAACAGCACCTTCAGGCATGTTTGTTCTGAAAGCCTCAACGCCGTTTACATATACCACAACACCGTCATCTTTTAATGTATTGAACAATAACGAACCTATTTGAGAAACGTCTTCCACATTAAAAGTATGTCTAAAGTAATAAGTTGGGTATTTGTTGTTAGCATCTTCACCATAGCTAAGTGTTGTAGCTTCAACACCATCTCCATAACCTAATACACCGTTACCAAACATCCAGTCGGCATCGTCATATTCAACCGCTGTCCATTCAGTACCAAGGTCTACACCATTATCGTTGTACTTCCATAAGCTTTGAGCTGCGATTGGGAAAGTACCCACAGGATACTCTGTAGAACTCTCTAACCATGCAAGGTATACCGGAGTACCATCAAGAGGAATCTCTGTAAAGGTTACTATACTACCCAGTTTAGTACCTGTAGCCACAACGTTAATCTCTGTAGCAGGGTCACCCGTTAACAGGAAGTAAGTTGTTGCAAGTGTATTTACATCGTTAGGGTTTTCAAATACTTTAGAAACATCCACACTAAGTGAAGCGTTATCTATAAATAAAGTATTTGGCATCCATCTACTGCTTATGTACAGGGTATCATTTTCTGTATCGTTTAAGGCATGAAGTACATCTGTACCAACTTCCCTACCTATAACCACATTATTGTTAACGCTTTCAATATCATTAGTAAGGTACATACCGTTACCATTGTCATTCATAACGCTCCAGTTACCTTTAACCGCATTACGGAACGGAGCCTCCATATCCCTTACAGGATTTGTAGCCGGTTGGATTGAAGCGTTTGTATAAACTACCTCTACGGCTTCAGAACCGCTGTTTACTAAGTAACCGCTATCATCCTGATTAAATGTATAGTTATAAACAAGGTTATCTGTAGCATCGGTTATAGTAAGATACATATCCTCACGTATCTCATCGATAGTTTTAGCTGTACTCCAGATGCGGAATTCATCTATATCACTGCTTGTTGGCGCATCATTAGAAAGGTTTCTACCAAAAGCAAGGTTGTTTGCGTTTGGTTGGAATTCGCCTACCGGCATGCTGTCTACAAGTTCGCCGTTTACATAGAACTTAAACTCACCGTTAGGTACAAATGTTACCGCAACGTGGTTCCATTCGTTTACTCCCCAAACATGGTCTGAGTTTAATGTGTTCCATCCGCCACCTGGACCCTGTCCGGTAATAGTCTGAAGTGTTTGGTTACCTAAAAACTCCATTTCCCAACCGTAGTTGCCGCCGTTAAAACTGGTAAAGCCTACAAGTTTTTTATTAGCTCCCGATGGTTCTCTTAAACGGGCCCAAAGTTCAATTGTAAATTCTTCCGAAAGTGCTGCGTTAACACCTTCTTTAGGTATTTGTACATCATGACCTGCTCCAAGGCTAAGTATCCCTCCCTGTGCTATAATAGCAGCAGCCGGGTCTATTTCAAAAGCAAGATAGTAGTTACCTATTGCAAGGTCTACATCTTCAAAAACAACCACACCGTTTTCTTCTGTAGCAGTTGCTACAGTTTGGTATGTACTGTTAGGATCACCTTTAATTAATGAATACTGTGCTACTGTAGCATTAACCGCCGCAAAGTCTTCAATTACTGTTGCAAGGTTTACTTCTAAATTAGCAACACTCATATTAAGGGCGTTTAAATGCCAACCTCCAGAGATGTATTTGTTATCGTCATCCTCACCAAGAGGCAGTACTTCGTTGTTATTGTTACGTGAAACAACAAGGTTTTGTGTGTAGTTAGTAATACCACCGTTTACATATAAACCGTTTAGTATTTCGTTTGTTATACTCCAGTTACCTGTAACCTGATCAGGGAACTCTTCGTTCACTACAGATACCGGACTTGTAGAATTAACAATAGAAGCATTAGTATAACTTACCACAGTAGTTTGTGTACCTCCTGCGTTTTCAAGCGTACCGTTATCTTCCTGATCAAAGTTGAAGTTGTATAATAATCCGTCCTGACCTTCTTCAAGAATCATATGCATTTGCTCCACAATCTCCTCTTCAGTCTTAACGTAATCCCATATACGGAACTCATCCATCATAGAGTAAGACTGACCACCATAATTGATACTCTTACCAAAGGCAAAATCCCAATTTTGATTAGGAACAAAATCTGCAAAAGCATTTTCTGCTTTAAGCTCACCGTTAACATAAAGTTTAATCATACCGCCCGGTGAAGCTGTAACCGCTATGTGATTCCACTCACCTACAATTAATGGTGTTCCAGAGTTAATATTATTCCATGCACTTGTATTTGTACCAAACACTGCCGAAATACTATTATTATCCGGTAGCTCCATAGTGAAACCTGTTGAGTTACCGTTTATTTTACCGTGACTGGAAACTACAGGTGCATTATTACCAGGATCCTGTGTCAAATTTAACCAGAACTCTAATGTAAATGCTCCTTCCATTATAGGATTCATATCCTCATAAGGAATAGTAACATCATGACCGCCTGTAAGTGATAAAGCACCACCTCTGCCCGGTACAAATTCGGCTACCGACCAAGCCACATAATACGTACCTTCTGTAAGGTTAGCATTATAGAACGTTACATTCTGACCGTCAAAACTGCCTTCGGCAACATTTGTAAATTCTTCCGACCCTTCTTCCTGCTTAAGCAGATAGAATTGTCCGGCTGTTTGAGTTATAGTTTCATAATCTGTTATACTTTCCTCAAGGTTGATTTTTACTGTTGCAAAAGGAGTACTTAAAGGATATATTCTCCATCCTCCCTGCAGGTAAGTCATTTCCTCGTTGCCCGGTACAACTGCTGTAGTCTCTATATTTTGTTTACCAACAACGATATTACTGTTGTAAGCTGTAATGTTATTAGGGAAACTAAGGCCTGAGTTATTGACGTTGTTATTACGGCTCCATTTACCTGTTACCACTTCCTGATATTCTGCCGGAAGTACACTTACCGGAGAAGTTGCTGTAGCAAACACACCTCCGTTAAGGAATATTTCCTGCTCTACAGAACCAAGGCTTATAAAGCTATCCTCATCCTCGTCGGCAGCACTAAAGTCAAAATAAAGGGCAAGATCTTGCTCATCACCTGTTAAGTGATAGTGCATTTGCTGATTAATCTCATCGGCAGTAAGTGCTCTTTCCCAAATACGGAACTCATCCAATTCTGCCTGTAAAGAATCAGAATAAGCCGGGCTACGACCAAATCCTAAACCAAACGGGTTAGGCACATATTCACCAAACGAAGCCGAACCTATTTCCTGTCCGTTTACATAGTAAGTCATGGTACCGTTTTTAGTAACCGATAGAGCTACGTGGTTCCATTCTCCTACATTCCATACATCTCCCTGTCCTGAAATGGTATTCCACCCCGAACCGTTTGTACCTACAACTACGTTTAGTTTGTTGTTATCCGGGAACTCAAAAGATATACCTGTAGTAAGGTTATTTACCCTACCGTTACTGGCTACTATTTTAAAGTTATTACCCGGATCTGAGGTAAGTTTACCCCAAAACTCAATAGTAAAATCATCACTTAAAACATCGTTTACTACTTCAGAAGGAATAACCATATCCTGACCTCCGGCCATTTTAAGTACATCACCACGTGTTGACTCAAAATCAGCCTCTTCCATAATAGTTTCATCAGAGATAATTCTTCCGTAAAGGTTAAGCTTATCCAGCAAACCAATATATTTCTTGTCCTGGAAGTTATTACCTATTGTAATATCAGCATCTGAAGCTACAGGAGTAATAATATTGCTCCACTCCTGGATTAGGAATCCGTTATAATATACCGATAGTTTTCTTTTTACGTTATCGTATTTCCATACAATGTAAGACCACTGGTTCTCAAGCAGGTTGTATTCTGTAGAAAGTGTAGTACCTGTAGCATGATCTGTATAGGTTAGTTTACCGTTAGGGCTAATACCTAAAGACATACCCTGTCCTTCTGCCCCGTTTGAGAACAGCACCGAGCCTGTTGAAGTAAACTGCTCCGGCTTAATCCAAAATGCTAAACTAAACGGACGGTCGTGCATATCAAAAGCCGTAGCATAAGGTATGCTTACACTCGTTGTTGCACCAAATTGTAACGCTCCGTTAGCCACATCATCTCTGTCGGCAGCAAAAGCATAGTTCTCTGCAGCGATTGTATGGTTGTAGTCAGACCCGTCAAGAATAGAGTTCTCAATACCCATTTCCAGTTTAAGCGCATCGCTATTCTGGCTGGTAAGCATATCTTCGTGTATAATCGTCTCAAAGTAAGGCTGCCCTACCGAATCCACATACTCTACTTTCATCCTTCTGTCGTCTGCATCACCATAAACATTTATCCTCAGGTAAGTTTGTTTTACACCGGTAAGGATATAATTACTGTTATAGTTAATGTTGTAGTTACCACTACCTACGTCAGAATTAATGTTACCCGAAAGTACATCGTATAACGGATAGTTTACATCACCGTCCCTTATCATGAACTTTTGCTCATGGATATCGGCACTTAAAGAAAGTACTCCGTTAATGTTGTTGTCTTTAATGTAGTTGATTAACTCCTGTGATTGTGCAGTATTACAAAAGTTCCTACCACCACAGTTACGCTCAAACGAAGGTGTACCGTTTATAAGTACTTTAAACGTAGCTGTAGAGTTTAATAGTCCGTCTTTAAGCCATTGCAGCTGATCCGGACCTAAATGCTGAGATATACCGTCGCGGTAGCTACGGTTATCTAATAAAAAGTATTCTACATCCTTATATACATAAGATGAGAATAATCCCTGTCCTTCCGGTGTACTGTTGTACTCTGGGTTAGGCCACCAGTCCATGAATATTTCACGCATCTCACCAATGGTAGGAAGCGTTTTATTAAATTCATTTGGACCTAAATCATGGTTGTCTGTAATAGCCAACTGTGGCATTGCTACAGTTAAACTGTCATGGAAATTTCTAAAGAACCTGTAACGGTCAAAAGCCATATCCTTATTAGCCCAGTCGTCCACGCCGTCAGGACACTGTCCCATAGCGTGTTGTAACCCTAAAAGATAAACGGCATCACCCAGCCATACCATAAGGTCACTCTCCTCTTCTGCCATTACATTAAACATAGTAGGAGTACCATTAAAATGGAATTCAGCTTCCGGCTGGTCTATACAACGGCTAAGGTCGTATATACGGCCACATCCGCCTGAAAGGAATTCAAAATCACTAAGCGTGTTTTGTCCGTTAGTGATTGTTGTTTCGCGACCCGATGCCGTACCGTTTTCCAGTACCTGAGCCGTGTAACTTGCTCCCTCTGTAAGACCGGTGTACTCAAAAGACCTAAGGCTGTAACCTAACCTGTCGTCTGAATTGTAAACCGTACCTGTAAGAGGGGTGTTTTCTGTACCGTTTTGGGTAAGCGCGATGGAAAGCTCATCTCCCGAACCGGTGTTGTTTTTGGTTAAAACCCAAACCCTTACTGAGTTATTGTATACAGGGCTCATCATGGGCCCGTATACTATGGAGTCTCCCGGAATGGTTTGTGCCTGTAGGCCAAAACTCATTAGTAAAGACACCATAAAACTCAAAAAAAGTAAACTTTTTTTCATTTCTGCTGTTGTTGGTTTAAATTAATTAATAGATTCTGCCGCTAAATTAGCTTCACTATTCCTTAAGGGCTGTTGGAAATCCTTAAGTTTACTTTAAGCCAATATGAAGATTTTTAAGACTGCAATGTGCTCATTTTCACCTAAAAATATCCAAAATGATTCTTAACATTGAAAATGACAACAAAAAGTAGAAAAATGACACTTTTTTAATATCTATACCTCTAAATAAACAACAAAACCAACCATGTAATAATTATTACATAATTGACTCAAATCTTAACTTTCGCTTAAAACACTAATATAGTATATTAATGCGCGACAGATAATGTATTTATTTTTTAGATGAAGTAGGATTATCGGTTAATGATTCCAAAAAGGAAATCAACTGCTTTATCTCTTTTTTACTTAGTTCCAGCTTATCCGGCGGAAGGGTTTGATAAGGCAGTTCATAGTCCAGTCCCTTACCGGCAGCACCACCTTCATTATAAAATGCTACAACCTGATCCAGTGTCTCATAAGCACCATTATGGAAATAAGGTGCAGTAAGTTTCACATTCCTTACGGTTACCGTTTTAAACGAATTCCTGTATATCTCATGTTTATCATTAATAACACCATTATTTATACGTCCGTTATCAGTATCAACCATTAGCGTATCAGGATGTTTTAATACTCCCAGTATCTCACTCTCGTTTTCTGTAAACAATGGCGGAACCAGTCCACTGAATGTTGGCGGATAATGACAGGTTGCACATCCCGCCTTACCCATAAAAAGATTAAAGCCAGCTTTTACATCTTTAGAAAGATTATCTTTTTTTCCCTGCATATACAAATCAAAATCACTCTTAAAAGAACGTAATGATAATACATAAGATGCTAATGCCGATGAAAACTGATATCGGCTAACAGATCCTGTATTTTTAAATACATTAATAAATTGTTCTGTATATTCAGGATAAGAATTCAGTTTACCTACAATTTCCTCAAAATTGGTATTGAACTCCATATGATTTTCCACTACGTGTTCTGCCTGCTCTTCTAAATCATAAGCCCTTAAATCATAAAAATATCTGTCGGCATACACCGAATTGATTAAAGTAGGTGAATTACGTAATACATTTTTCCCTGCCATACTTGCCATCGATGTTTTATAACCATCTGTAAAAGCAAGTTCAGGTTTATGGCAGGTAGCACAACTCATTTTTCCGTTCTTACTCAATCGGGCATCATAAAACAGTTTCTCTCCCAGTTTACGTAGTTCTTCAGTATCATTCTCTTTTTTAAGCAGGCTGTAATAATACGGATTAAGAAAATCTTCAGAGAAAATGTTGTCACTATAAGCATTCCATGATGGCGTATAGCTTTTCATTTCGGCATCCGTCTTAATACCTAATGCCATTTGCATTTCATAAAGTTTGCTGTAAAGCGGATTGATATAGTTTTTTATAAAAGTAAGTCGGTCAAAATTTTCAAAGGATTTGCTTTTTTTCAATACAAAAACCGATTTTTCAAAAAGCTGTTCAATTTCATTCCTTAATTCCTTATTAGCTTTTGAAAGTAAAGGTTGTAGCGCTTTCTCTATTCCCTGTAATGAACAGGCTGCCTCTTCCATAGCATTTAATGACCCTGGTGTGTCAAAACCTGTAATACCTCTTGCCATAATTCTTACAACTTCAAGGCGGCAGGCTTCCAGTACTTCAAAATCGTAATAGAATGCACGCTTTTTAATAGCAGTAACCAAAACCTGATAAGAATCCCTTACTTGCTTAGCCAGCTTATAGACTTTATCGCTATCAGGCTTATCTTGAAGAAAAAGTAACTCGTCCAATACCTGCAACCCTACAGGCTCTACTATTTTAGGAACTGCTTTATAGTGCCCGGCTTCAAGATTATCCAAAGGCATACTATTTTTATAGGCTGCCGGACTCATACCATAATAGTTTTCTGCAACCTTATCATCTATAGGAAGCGGATCTGGGTGTAAAAGCGGAGCACCGTTTATATATGCTTTTACATGTTCGGGGTAATAAAACTCAAGTATATATTCACATTCCTTAAAACTGTTACGGGTTACTGTTAGTTGTCTTCTTATTTCCTTAACCGATGCTTCTCCTCTTCTATATAATGAGGTAGTATACTCTAAAGTATTTAATTGTGTATTAAAGTCGTCTACAGATGTGATTATTATATCACGAAATTCACTCGCATAATAATCGGTCGAAGTGTATTGAAGATTAAAAGGCAATACAAAAACAGCCAGTATAAGTAGTGGTAAAAAACGTTTATACTTAGTTTTCATCCCAAAGAATGTTTAGTAGTACAAACTTACCATGATACAGTATTAATGAGGGTTCATGGTATATTAAGAAATGATTAAACTATAACACAGAAAAGGCAGCCAATTGGCTGCCTTTTCTGTGTTATAGTTTGTTAAAGATATTATCTCTTCAGTGAGAAATGAGCCTTAAACTCTTTCTCTACAGGTTCTCCGTTTATCAGTTCACGGTAGGTTACACTAAACCAGTAGTCCGTGGCAGGTAAAGGGGTACCGTTGTAAGTACCGTCCCAACCCTGACTATCGTCGGTAGCACTGATCTGTTTGATCAGCTTACCAAAACGGTCAAAGATATATACCTT